>JAGYJO010000167.1 GCA_018402095.1 bacterium | reverse complement strand
TGAACCAAGCGATGTAAGAGCGCCCATGCTATCCCCACGCTCATGGGTCAAGGTCATGACATGTGCCACATTTGGAGATGGGGTTTGCCATGTGAAGATAGGGGTACTGGTGTTCACGATACGGTTTTGGCTAGGCGACACAATGTAAATCTGATCAGACATCGATAATGAGGACAACCCAGAAACCAGAGGACCCCCTACTGAAGAAAGAAAAAGAAGCTCCAATTCATGATTCAAAAACCGGGTATAAGTATGCCGCGACAAGGGATAATCCGTGGCTGCATTGTCAGCCTCTTTGTAAAGCGCCATATAGGTATTCGCCCCCCCTTGCCCTTCTCTATAAAAATGTTCGAAGAGATGAAAACCTTTTGTTAAATAAAGATCAAAATTATGAACCAGAATATGATTATTCCATTGAGCTGCACGTTGAACCCCATCCACAAAAAGAACAACGCCATCATCCGACTCAATACGAACTTGATACGTTTTCGATTCATCGATATACACATAGGCCGACCAGTAGGTACTAAAATAGTCATTATCCCCTTCGGACATCGCTGGCTTGCCACCACCCCAAGAAAAGTCTAGTCCACTAACAACATTACCACCCAACAACTGCCCTCGCTCACCACCAAAAGGACCCCAACTTCCATCAAATTGTTTGGCGACTTGATTATCGTAATACAGGTGCCAAGCCCCCAATGTGTAGGCCGTATCAAGACGCTGCAAAAAGCTATCCGATTCATTCCAATCCTGAAAAAACCAGTCAGAAGAAAACTGACTCCAAGCCGACTCCCCTTGCTTGCGAATCAAAAGCCTGCAATAAGCAGCACCCACCTCCTCATGAAACAAAATCTGAAAAGGCAACGGCAACCCGTACTTTAAATCCACACTCACAAATGAGCCGGTCACTCTCTGACCGTTCAAAAAGAAAACAGCACCATTATCCGCCGCAACTCTAATTTCATACACGCCCTCAAGTTGTGTAGATGGCAATAACAAAAACCCTTGGTACGTTTGAGAAAAATAGTTCCAAGACTCAAGGAAGCCAAGATACAAATTATCCAGAAAAATGCCACTCTTCGAAGAATCTTCGTCATGATATTTCAAATAGGACGTTGTATTTTTATCTGTATGATAAGGATAATGATCTTTTCTGTATCCAGCACTCAAGTGATGCGAATATCCCGTAGAAAAACCTTCATAATTTTGAGGCAACTGTACACGAACCTGAATCCCATTAGACCGTGTGTACTGCACCGTAATCATCGTCTCCGTAGAAGACTGCAACACATTAAAAACAAAAGGAATCGTACCACTCAAACTCGCCCCACCCTGAAAACTACTATAAGCGTCGCTCCAGTCTAAGCCATTAGCACTTTTGCGAATATCAACAGAGCTATCAGATGGAATAACACCCCACACCGTCGAACCTGATTTCGAAAACAACGGCGGCGTACGTGTCGCATCAAAAAAGCCTAACGCATCTTTATAGTCATACGAAATACCCTCTTCCGTATAACTCACCACGAAAGATTGCAACAGAAGCGACACCATGCTCAACTGATCTTCCAAATCAACCAAAATGGTATACGCATCGTAAGCAGCCTTGGTATCCAACACATAATCCCCCGTCACATTTCGTCCATCCCAGTCCAGGGACACAACCGCGTTGGCAGATACAGACCCAGAACCCAAGACGATGACAAGCTCATCACCACGCATCACACGCACGCTGTAATCCAACACCCCCGAAACAGCATCCTCCGCAATAAAAGACAGTGTCATAGGACCCTCTTCCAACGGATGATAACTAGCACCCACAGAACTCTGTATATTTTGCACCGTAGGCGCCGTCCAATCCACCCGATACACACCACGCCATGTCACCGTGTTCCCAGCCACATCACTGGCCGCCAGCTCTAGAACATTCTCCCCCTCTGCAGGTATCGTAATCGTCTGCCCTGTATAGGTCTGCCATAGTCCGCTATTCCATCGGAACTGTCGGTACTGCCAACCAGAGTTTCCCAGGTCCTCATAATGCAGTGTGATCGTGGGATTCGCAGAACTCCATGTCTCCACCGTCGGTGTCGCATAGGCCGTGGGGGATTGCGTATCTTGGTTGTAAACGCCTGTCCACGTTTGGCTAACATTCAATGCGTGATCAAAAGCCTCTAAATACAAACTATTCGCACCTTCGGCCGGAATCTCTAAGGTCTGCCCAGACGTAAGCGCCGTACCATTACGGACATCCGAATTATTCCAACGGTACTTTGTCAGTGACCAATCCAAACCAGCACCCGGCAACACATCTGACGCCGTCACCGTAATCGAACCGATTGGCGTCGTTTGCCATACAAACTGGCTTTTATTCGCTGAAATATCTGGCTTAAACGTGTCTTGACGATAATAGCCCTGCCATTGCGACACATTTCCGGCCACGTCCTTCGCATACAAATACAACACATGAGAACCTTCAGCGGGTATAGAGAGCGTTTGTCCGGTGACAAACGAAACGCCATTGATAACATCCGCATTGTCCCAACGGTATTTCGCTAGCGCCAAACCAGAGCCCGGCGCAATATCCGATACCGACAAAGAAATCGTACCAACCGCAACATTGCGCCAAGTTTCAGAAGATTTGTCCGCACTCACCACTGGGGCGACCGTATCTGAATTGTAGCTACCCGACCAAAGTTCACTTGCATTGCCAGCCGAATCCCACGATTGTACGTAGAGGACATTCGCGCCTTCAGCCGGCACAGACAGCGTTTGTCCCGAAGTAAACGACGTCCCATTGCCAACGTCCGAATTGTTCCAACGGTATTTGGCCGTCTGGAATCCAGAACCCGGCGTAGCATCGGATGCCGTGAGTGTCACGACACCAATAGCGTCTGTATGCCATATCGACTGTGACAAGGTCGCTGAGGCTGTTGGCACAATTGTATCCTGTTTGTAACTGCCCATCCAAAGCGTACTCACGTTCCCAGCCACATCCCACGCCTGAATATAAAGCGTATGGGCACCTTCACTCGGAATCGTGATCGTGTTGCCATTTGTAAACGTTGTCCCAGCAGTCACATCGGGATTATTCCAGCGATACTTGGCTGTCGCGACACCCGAACCTGGCGTCGTATCACTCACAGACAACGTGATTGATCCAATCGCAGTGCGATACCAATTCGATGAAGACTTTGTCGCAGACACCACGGGCTTCACTGTATCCACACGGTAAACCCCGGCCCATATGGAACTTTCTCTCCCCGCCTGATCTGTCGA
>JAGYJO010000166.1 GCA_018402095.1 bacterium | reverse complement strand
ACATGAGGAGATCGTTTCTGATCAATTGCGGATGTCGAAACCTTGGGTATAAACATAAACGGGTGCTAAGCGGGTATGTGCAAAATCCCCACCCAACCCCCCCTTTCCATTAAAGGGGGATTTATTCTCTTGCGAACAGCTAAGGTTGCGTGACGATCAACGGTGAGCTGATGACCAAAAATGGGGGCGTAAAACCAATGGTCGGTTGGCCTGTGGTCATAGACATGTTTTTTGTGGGACGGGCGCCTTCTGCGGGTACTTGTACGACTTGGTTAAAGGTTGGCGTATCCAGCGCGAATTTTTGGTTGACCATGCTGCTAATGTCGATATCGCCGAGGTGGATTTTATTGCCGAATACGGTGAGTTGTAGTGCGAAAGAAGCTTGTTCAATTTGGAGTTCAATTTTTTTTGTTTTGTCATTGATACGGGTGTTTGCACGGCCTTTGCTGGTGGTATCGTAGTTCACCCCATTGAGTGAAACACGTGTATCGGCGATGAAGGCGAGTCCGTCATTTTTCACGGTTAATCGTGGGTTTGTGAGCGTCCATGTGTAGTGGCCGCTACCGAGTGGGCTATTGAAATCGCCTTCGCCACTCATGGGCGCTAGTACACTGACGACGGTGTTGAGAACCCGCTCATGAAGTCGTATTTCGACGTCTTGGGCCTGTAATGTGGATACGGATAGGATGACTGCGAGCACTAGTAGTATTTTTTTCATGAGAAACGCTCCTGGCATGAGGTACAGCGACCGATGAGTTCGAGTCGGTGTCCGGTGATGATCATATCTGGAATAGGGGGTATGTGGATAGGGGCATGACAATGAATTTCCCGGGTGGTACCACAGCCATCGCAGATGGCGATATGGTGACAGCATTGCTGTTGGCTATGGGGTGTGTGCGCCTCGATGCGGCATTTGACGAATTTTCCAGAAGATAAAATACGATGGATGAGCCCGTTTTGTTCGAGACAATCGAAGATGCGATAGACTGTAATGGCATCGGTTTTTTGGTTTTTTTCGGACATATAGTCCACGACATCATAGGGTGAAAGCGGGGCCTCTGTTTCGCTCAAAATGGCGAGTACCTGCTGTCTGGCGGTGGTGATCCGAAAGCCTTTGCTGCGGAGGAGGTTGATCCCATGTGTGACGTACGTGTTCATTGGGTTACACGGTAGAGAGTTGGGTTGGATTTTACAAGGGTGGGTTCTTTGTTTTCAGGGGAATTGCCGCCTGTATTCTCTGTGTAGGAAGCGCTTACCGATATTTCGCAACATATACCCGTTCCAAAATGAACCCAGCTTCCAAATCGCTCTGGTCACATATAAGAATATGCTCCCGCCACGATTTGAAACCTGAATTCTATTTTGGAACGGGTATAGCCCTTGTGTCGCCGATTGTTTTATTGTTATATTATTACAATAAAGTAATCGGAGATGTATGACGTGTTTAAATATATAGGGATATCTGTTCTGCAATCGCCTTTGGATATGAAGCGATATACCGCTATTCAGAAAGTTAGTGGGCATTTGCAGCGGTCTGATTTGGTGGTTTTGGATACAGCGCTTCGCGCGACTCACTTACGATTGTCGCAGAGACCTGGTGAAGAGACTGAGCGTCGATTGACGCAACGATTGCGTGATTTGCCCATGATTCGTGCTTATTTTGAATCCAACCGTGATGTTGTGTTTTTGGGGATGTATGGTTGGGGTGATGGCTGTCAGGTATCCGCGGCTTCAGGCGAAGGTATCAGTGAATACGACGCTATTGTGTATCTCAAGAATGGGAAGCGATATGTTGAAAAAATTGGTAGTTGTTGGCAATTGTTTCAGAAACAAGACAGACTTTCTCTCTTGGTATCGTCGGGTACGATTACTTCTGGTGGAGATGTGTTTTTGATGAACACTGCTGTAGCGGAGCCATCGGAACTCTTTTTGGGAGAGTCCCGAAAAACACCTGCGGGCGTTGTGCAACAAAAAGTTCCTGTGAAGCGTACTAAGAGAAACGGTATACCTGTGGGCCTAACCTTTATGAACAGACCGTCATGTACAGATCAATGCTGCACGGATAAAAAGTGTAACCCTGATGTTGATGAAGCAACGCGTGTTAGGTCAACGGCGCCTTTCCGTGAATCTCTGTTAGATACCCACACTTTAGGTGTGCCCGTAGATGTTTCGAAAAAGGGACAGTTGCAAAATGCGCCATGCTGCGTCAGTACTCGCCAAAAAAATCCTCACTTACGCACGGTAAGCTCCGGTTTTTTTAGCTCGAGATCCTTGCCTGACACATTTTGCAACAGTCCCCTGTGGACTGTCGTAAGTGAGTCCCCGAAGCGCCCGCTATCGTAGGGGCTATATTTGCATTACAGTGATTTCTTCTCGAATTTCAATGCCGCATAAGCCTCTTGAAGCTGTCGAAACCGCTCAGCGGCATTTTTGTGGAGACGGTGACTTTTGGTGAGAACAAGCTTATGGGGTGACCCTGTATTTCGAACCGTTAAATCCACTGGTAAGTCCATATCTCTAAATTCTGCGGAAACATGGTTTCTGTGTTGTGCGGCAATAGCCAATAGTGTTTCTAGCTCTGTTTTAGATGCCAAAAATGCATTGGCCATGCTGCAATACGCGCAGCTACAGCAAAGTTTGGTTTCAATTGAATAATCGTTTCGGTCTCGCAAGCCTTTTGCCAATTCACGTTGGAGGCTGTTTTCCACATGCTTTTTTAGCTGTGTATACCAGGGTGCCTCATATGGTGCAGGTTTTTGGGATGGTGTGATGACGATGTCGACCAAATGGGATGCAGGATATAGCTCGGGACTGCGTATCATATGGGCGCTGATAGTATCGAGTAAGGACTGGCAGTCGAACACAATGCAGCCTTGTATGAGCAGAAATATCTTCTCGATCCGGGTGGACAATGTGCTGTTGATGTGGGTTGGTTTTTGTCGCATAACGGTTTTATCTTGATTCACAATTTCTTGAAGCTGGAAATCCAACAAATAGCGACTCAGTGCGATATCCATAGCTGCGTTTTTCAGGCGAGAGATATCCAGTGTGAGGCTACTATCTCTTCCTGTGTCTTTGCTGTTTTCTTTCCAAATGGACATGAGATTTAGACACCATGCGACCCCGTATTGTTTTTTCAAGATAGCGAGAAATGTGTAGGTATCGGGCACAACCTGATGCAACCAAAAATGGGCTAAAAGAGATTTGGCCTCGTCGGGGTCTTGGATGTAGGTGGCAATCTGGGCATAAATGGCCAAGTTGTTTTCTTGGGAATTGGCGTATTG
>JAGYJO010000165.1 GCA_018402095.1 bacterium | reverse complement strand
GAATATCCTAGGATGACAAAACCCAACTACCTCTGCATCGACATCGGTGGCACCAAACTCTGCACAGGACTCAGTGATGGGCAGCATGTCTGGGGCATCACTGCACAGTCTATTCACAAAGGAATTCCAAACCTACTACGGCAATTGCAACGATGCATTCAGACACACAATGCTACCGTGAGCGCCATTCTCATCGGCTGTCCCGGCAATATCATAGATGACCACATCGCAGCCGGTAGTGCCCAAAACATGGGTACCTTTCCGGGCGAGTTCGACGGGTTCAATTTACGCCAAACCCTGGCCAGCTATACCACTAAACCCATAGCAGTGTTCAATGATGCCCAAGCCCAAATGGCCGGTGCGTATCTGGATCTCCGAGAGCGTCTCCCCGGCGTCACCGCTATTGGTTATATCGGACCAGGGACGGGGTTGGGAGGTGGTTTTGCCCGTGTCGGGGAGGGCGGTTACCATCCGGTCACCGATGGGCATATTTTTGACATTGCGCTCGAAGCGCCGCCGTCATGTCGCACGTTTCCCGATAGCGACGGGGAACCTGAGGGCGACGCCCCCAGAACAAAACGCGTTCTCGCCAAAGGCGAGAACGAAAAGAAAATTGAAAGGGCTGACGCCCTTTCAATCCCGCAAAGTCCAGGAGATACACAAACAAATACGGCAGAAAACCTGCTCTCAGGCCGTGCCTTTCATACCCTCACAGGGTTATCCGCCACAGACGCCTCCGCGACAAATCCAGACAAATACATCGCTGTGATTCAAGAATTTGGCTACACGTTGGCCACACTCATTAGACATCTCCACACCGGCACCGTCAGCAAGCCTGCCGCACATGCATGGACCACCGACGACATCGCCTTTGTGACAACGGTCAAACACTACATGCTCGGCGGTGGTCTCGGCACCTCATCTCCCTTCGGGGACTGGATGTTGGCGAGCGCCAGACGATATCTCCATGACTGGGGTATCCCCGTAGAGATTTATCCGATTCCAGATACGCAACGCGCCGCGTTGGTGGGGTTGGTGGTGTTGTATGAGCGACGATAGAAAGTATTGCCACCATTGACTCGTAGGGGCGCGATTCATCGCGCCCTGTTTTGGACGAAACCGTTTCCTCGTGGGCGGTCCCCGTTGGTTGAGCGGAGTCGAAACCAACATCTCTGACGAACCAGCCAGACAAACTGACTCAGCAAAGATTTCACCCGTTCTTTTCACTTGATTATCAATAACCAAGTTCACATAAAATATATTTTGTAACCACTTCCTACGCCAGGGGGCTTAACAGGGATTCAGTATGTCAGCCCTTTGAAATTTATATTTGCCCAGCTTTGCTGAGCGAAATAATAATTTCTTTTGTGCTCGCCCCTGCACCCCCGGGTTCAGAAGTGATTACTATATTTTTTAAAACAACACTTGACGCAAATGTAAGTAAAGAAACAATAACCTTCCCATGGATTACATAGAGATAATTCAATATAATATATTTATTTCATTTAAAAAAGTTGGGGGATTTATGAGCAGAATAAACGTTTTTTGTGTGAAGGTATTTTCTGGGTGACTGAGGATTAAGCAATGTGGTGTCTGGCTTTCTTGACGATTTTCTGGGTCTTGGGGGCCCAACTCCCTTTGTACAAGATGTGTTTCTATCGTGGGACTGTCGGCCCAGGCTCCTAAACTTGAGGGTTATGGGACACAAAATAGACGTGAGCGCTTCCATGTAATAGGTCTGATGATTTCACTAATTTTAGTACTAAGTCTTGTTCGTATGCCTTATTTTAGAGCCTTTTTCTCACAAGTAGCCGGACCTGTCACAGGCGATGATCTGTGGCATAGGCTACAAGAACTCCTTTCACTCACACTCTCCAAGCAGTTCCCCCACTATACGGGGGTATTTGAGAGAGACTATCTTTTGTTTTATTACAGCCCATGGATGGTCATATGGCGACCCCCATGACATGGCTACCAGTGAAGTTTGCTTCTGCAAAATTTGCTTATGGGTTGGGGTATGCGCTGTATGTTGCACTGATCATCCCTATTGTGGTGGGCATTATTCAGCATTTTTCCAAAAATAGCCGACACTTTGGTGGCTACTCTTTTACTATTGGGACATGCCGGCATGCAGTCTTTTAATGTATTCAGCTTTCCATTTGCCTCTCATGAAAACTGGATGGGCCACTACAATATCTATGTGCAATTCTCTGCCTTTTCGACACTGATGTTATGGGTCGTGCATCACGTTGTCGCCGTTGTAACGCTCATGTTGGCCTACCTACTCTATAGCGACAACACACACCCCCGCATGTCTTGGCAAAAAGCGATTCACCGCACCGCAACCTTAGGCTTTTTCTTGGCAGCCGCACTCATGAGCAGCCCCTTTGTCTGTATGGGGGCACTCCCATTGATCTTATGGATTGTATACCGTGATCGCCAGCGCGCCTTGTACTGGCTCCTGCCTTCGGGATGCGTGGGTATGCTTGTATCAGCGCCGCTACTCTGGACTTACCTTCAAAAATCATCCGATTTTCGTTTTTTATTTAATGTTCATACTTTTTTTGAAGGACCGGTGGCTTTTCTACCCAACCTACTGATCAGTCTAACGGTATTTTTGATTTTGGTGGCCATGGAATTCATTGTTCCTGTTTTTATTTGGATCCGATTACGACGTGTCGGCCTGTCTATACCATTGGAAGATCGCGTCCTTTTGGGAATTGCTTTGGGTATGATTTTGAGCACATTCTTCGTAGGATATGGGATTTACAACAACTACGCTATGAGAGCTAGTATTTTACCGATATTTGTTGGACTCGGTGTTTTGGCTCACTATGCAGCACAGTTACCAAAATTAACGGGGAAAACCAAAAAATTCGCCCTGTTTTTTGTAGGGTGTATGGTACTGGGATCCTTGAATGAAATTGGCTCTGTGGGCAAAGCAACCGTCGAAGAAATATACAATTTACGCCAAGACGATGCCGCACGTCAGCGTATTTTCTACCTCAATGAGACCTACAAAGCGTCTGGACTAGCATCGACACTCAGCATGGATGATCAGGCTATGCTAGCGCAACGAATCGGGGATACAAACGCCCGAAATGTGATGTTATTGGAGCGGCCTTTGGGCTTTGCGTTGGATTATCACGAAAACGATGTTGATTTGATAGGTCCCGCACCGGCTCTGGTGTGGTCACGGTTACATTGGCGAGATACCCCACCAACACAACCTAAGTTTTGACCACAGCTCCAGAACCACGCTATTTTGTAGCTTCTCAAAAGTGGGACTGCTTCAAAATGTGTCAGGCAAGGATCTCGAGCTAAAAAAACCGG
>JAGYJO010000164.1 GCA_018402095.1 bacterium | reverse complement strand
TGGGCGACACTATATTTTCGTTAAAAATGGGCGACCACACAGGGATCGCCCCTACCGGGATTCCGTTATGCGGTGGTTTTGGAAATGGGATTTGGGCGGGGGTATGGGGGTGCGAAATTGGGGAATGGGCGAAAAATGTTTCGCCCCTACATGGAAAATCATGACTCAGGACAGCACGGCATCAACTCCCGATTTGAATTCACGAAACACGGCATCGGATTTCTCATGACGACACCACCGTTCAATTTCAACCGATACATAAGGCTGCGCCCGCCCCACCAAAATCGCCTGATCCAAACATTCCCGGGCTCCAAAATAAATGTATGAAGCCAAGCGGTCTTTAATACAATCCGTAGGGGACAAAATGCGAATACATTCACCAGAAACAGCCACGGTATCAGGTACTATTTTATAATCGTCCCCAATCGCAATCGGCCCCGATACGATTTCAACAAAAATATGAGAACAGACGAGGATGCTGAAAATGACGGTGAACCCGTCTAAAATCAAGGGCTTCCAAAATAAGACCTATCTTTCTCATCGACATATCGGCAACCAAGTCTATATCGCCAGATCTATACAACCCCGCACTATACACAGAGACAACAGCCCCACCCACCAGCACCGAGGAAACACCGGCCAACGACAAATGGTAGGCCACGTAATGCCAGAGCTCTTTTTCCGTACAAGTTGCCCAATTTGGAGCTTTCACAACACCGGCTTCCCTTTTCGACGCGGACGACGTCGAACACCAAAGAGGGACTCGCGGGTCTCCATTGGCATCGATTCATACACAATTTTGACCAACAATTGTACCGGCGCAGCGAATGGCGATTTGGGATTAAATTGATACAAACGAGACTTCCCCACCATTTTGGAAACCAGAACCCCAGCCTCTTCAAAACGGTTCAACTGTCGCAAAACAGGCGTCAACGCAATCCCATGATCCTGAGCCACCGCAGAAGCATGTATTTGACCGTAGTGAAATACATGCAACAACACTTTTTCAGCGGTTTCATTTCCAAATATTTTTGATAACATAGGTATATGTATACACTATTTATTAGTCTATATAAACTCATATTTGGTTTAATGAAAAAACATATGGATGATTCGGGGTTTTGAACGGAGGCGCCACGTTGTATTGGGATAAAAATGGGCGACCACGTTTTTTAATTAAAACAGGGCAACCACGTTTTTTTGAACAGGGGCGACCACAGGGGGATCGCCCCTACGGGGTGGGGCCATGCGATATTGAGAAAACCGGGCGGGCACTTTTTGATCGTGCATGGCGGTTTTTCCCCTGTCTGAACCCGGATTCCCATGATTTCTCAAACCATTTTAGGGGATTATGAGAACAAAGCAGAGAAACACTGCGCCCTCATCATAATCCTGTAAATCTCATCAAGATCCTCTAAATCCGGGTTCCGACAAGGGTCACCACGATGGGCTCGAACCACGCGATGCCCCATCCCCGGCCCCTTCCCTGGGGAAGGGGTTGTCGACCATGCATTGTTTGACATTCGTTGTGGGTAAGACACAAAGAAACACCAAGCACAACAATCCGAAAACCGCTAAACTATAGTCGCATTGGCCATCTTGATATCAACTCGCCAATTTGCTTTGCCGCTAGTTCAAAAGCCACATCATCCACCATCATTTTAAAATGATATCCATCTTTTTCCAAATCCAAATCAAGAGCCCCACCACAGGCCGTCGCTTCTGAAAACACAAGCTCAAACGCCCAAACATCTGGTTTAATACGAGATTTCAAAAAGACCACAGTTGGTTCCAAGAACTCCAAACGATGACTAGGTGAAAGGAACCATTTCTTCAGAGAAAACAATTCGCTAGTCTGAAGCATCGGTTCTTCAACAGAAAAATTTCTACACCCTTTTTTAACTTGAATTTGCACTATCAACCAATTTTTATCATACGGATCTTCTGAATCCAGATATTCGTAACCTTTTATAAAAAAACAAATACGCTGCTTGTCACTTTGAAATACAATCATTTTAATTTATTTGGGTACACCGTAATAATCCGCCCTGTGGCAGGGTTAATAACAACCGTAGTTCCTTTCCCATCATATCGTTGACTCATTCTACCAAAATCATCATATTTCAATTCATGAATTCTCACAGGATTATTCAAGGCATCTTGCATTTGAGGCAAGGACCTATTCCTTTCCATCATGCGTTCCGAAGAATGTGCCGACAATTGAGGGTCATTATAATGACCTTCTTGAGATGAGTTCTCTATGACATTTCCATTTGAATCGTATTTCGTAGATTCTGTAACCGAATGATTCTTATACCCAAATCTCGGGTCAACCAACCCCGCCGCAGATCGACCTACATCCCGAGCAAAATTCGCAATAGGATTTTTACCCGAATGATCCATACTCATCAATACGCTTTGAGCCACAGACCCAGCTATTCGCCCCCAGTCCCCGGTTCGAATGCCTTCGTATAAATTCTGCCCGACTCCCCAAGCCTGGACAGCATCCATCGCCGTATTCAGTCCATTCATCGCAGCTACCCATTGCCCGGACATCCCAACGGCGCCAAACACTCTCGAACCTATAGCTCCTATCCCAAAGCCTACCCCCCCGCTTAACGCCCCACCTATAGCACCATTAATAGCACCAGAAACCGCTGCATCAAAAATATTTCCCCCGGTCGCAGCTGCAATCGCAACATTAATGATTGCATTTGTCGCCGCCCCATACACAGCGCCTGTGACCATCGCCCCAATCAACGGCGCCAAAAAGAACCACTCCCCATCCGGATCCACATACATCAACGGCGAATTCCCCGCATACGCATACGGATTCAACCCCTGCCCCGCGGGGTCCTCCGTCAGAAAGCGGCCCAAGCTCGGGTCATAGTACCGCTGATTGAAGTAATACAGCCCCGTCTCAGGGTCCATCTTTTTCCCGGTATAATTCACCTCGCTGGCGGGGCCGATCAGCTGGCCCACGTTGCCCCATTCGTCTGTATTGAGCCGTGATATCACGCTTCCTGATTCATCGAGAATGAGCACCTGCGTCCCTTGGGCGTTGTTTATAGTGCGGTGAAATGTCCAGACCAGGAAAAATGAAAAGATTTTCCTGATGGAACTGTAAGAGCTGTTTAAAAGTGATAGACACCTCCTGTATAAAATTCATAGACTGATGGGGACCAATTAAGAAGGATAAGGCACTGCTGGAGAGCAACCTGAGCGTCTGATTGGTGGTATACAGCTGGGGGTTGGCGACGGCTAACCCTCACAAGAAATACCCCCAGCTGGCACCTTCTAAGCGAAAAACTCATGCCGCAGCCCTCAATTCTTCATTAAAATAGAC
>JAGYJO010000163.1 GCA_018402095.1 bacterium | reverse complement strand
AAGGGTGAGGAGGCTTCAGGGACGGCCCTTCGGCTACTCTCAGGGACCAGCGATAGCCCCCGCACCCCTCGTGTAGAAATCGATTACACAGCGAACCTTGTGACTTTGTACCTGTAGCCGATTTATGGCATGATATCTCCAAAATCACTCTACCAAATCAGGAGTATCACTATGGGCCGTATGTTCGAAAAAAGAAAACACAAAATGTTTGCGCGTTATGCCAAGATGGGCCGCGTTTTTGCCCGTATTGGGAAAGAGGTCGCGGTTGCGGTCAAACTGGGTGGGCCTGATCCCGATGGCAACCCCCGCTTACGTATGGTTTTGGCCAAAGCACGGACGGCAAATATGCCGAAACAAAACGTGGACTCGGCTATCAAGCGTGCGGTGAGCAAAGAGGATGGCGATCTCGAAGAAATATTGTATGAGGGAAAAGGCCCTCACGGCATTGGTCTCATGATAGAAACGGCGACCAATAACCCAACCCGTACGGTGGGAAATCTACGGAGCTATTTTAATAAAAAAGGTGGCGCTTTGGGGACCAAAGGGTCGATGACATTTCTATTCGAACACAAAGGGGAGTACAAAGTAGCGATTCCCGAAGGTGATTTGGATGAATTTGAGTTCGAAATGATTGATCATGGTGCCGAAGAAATCAATCGTGATGAAGAGGCTATCTATATCACGACATCGTTTGAAGATTTTGGCCGTATGCAAAAAGCATTGGAAGACCGGGGTTGTACGATTTTGCATGCAGAACTCACCAGAGAGCCAACCACGACGATGCAATTGAATGATGAGCAAGAGGCTGAGTTTAATGCCTTGCTCGAGCTCATCGAAGATGACGATGATGTGACGAATGTGTTTACGACACTGGCCTAGATCCGTACCCTTTATCGGCTTTTTCCGAAAAGGGCTGCGTGACTAAGTCGTTGCAGCGCCCGTTTCGGAGTGTGATACGGGTTTTTTGTCCTAATAGGACTCGAGATAGTTTTTGATCGTTTCGAGGTCCACTTTGCCTTTTTCGCAGATGAGCCCCATTCCTGTTTGTAGGTCTGCGGGTGGGGTTCCAGAGATGAGTACAAATGCTGTTCTATGTCCAGCATTGTGTATTTTTTGTGCGAGAATATCACCGTCATCGCGATTCGCTGACTCACCCATGTCACGATCAGAAAAAACAACGTTGAAGGGATTTTCTTTTTCTATGGCGGACTCATATTTTGCGAAGGCGTCGCTGCCGTTTTCGGCTGTTACGATGTTTTCTTGGGTGAATCCCAGTTTGAGTGCTGTTCGGATAGCAAACTTGAGGTTAAAACTGGAATCATCAGCAATTAGTATTCGTGGGTTTTGTTCCAGAAAAGACGTGGATAAGCGTGTTGAATTGTCTACGTGGTCTGACTGAAGGATGAGCATGAGGGTCACAGATTTTTCCGTTACGTCTTCGTCTGCTTTTCTTTCTGGGCTATCTTTGATATCGAAGAAATCTCTTTCTAGGAGGTTTTGGGCGGGGGCTTCATTTGTTTGTGTCACTGGTGGTTGCTCGACATCACTGACCTTGGCACGGCAAAAGAAAGCTGCACATGTTTTTTTTGATCTGGGGGGGCTTGAAGTGGGGCGCACTGTGTGCGGATTGGAACGGTGTATGGTGGGAAAGCGAAATCCAAAATGAAGTGTCATGGGGGTAGTTCTTTCGATCTATGAGGAGATACTTCTGAAGCGTTTATAGCGGAGATGACATAATTTCTAAATGAGGGAAATATGATGCTACAGGTATCTCTATGTTTAATTCAAGTTGCTAATGGGTAATAGGTCAACACTCGGTGTATTTTTTCTTAAGGGTTGGAGAAAGTTGGAGCTATTATGAGTGGCAATGTTGGATCTAAGCCTACTGGCAGTGTTTTTAAATTTTTGGGCGCCTATTCTAAACAAGAGTCTTCGAGCAAACATGCCGCTGTGTCTGTGAAGAAAGGTCTGCGTCAAATCGGCATGGCGTCTGAGACGCCAGAAAATACGGAAGTAGCCTCGAAACGAGATGCCCAATTACGCGCAACTGTCACGGTTATGACCGCTGAAGATACTGCCCTAAAAGGAGCTGAAGATGCTGCCCTAAAAGGGTCTGGGAAATCAGAGAAGTTGGTGGGCTTGGTGGGTCAGGCGATGACTACGGCGGATCCGACAGCCACTATGGCGTCGTCGTTCTCAAAATATTTGGTAGGCTCTGACGCCAAGGTCGGGGAACGTGTGGGGAAATTGTCCCAAGCTGTTTATGACTATGCGAATTCAAATCCAAACACGCCGAAAACGAATTTTCTGGAAGATGTACTACGCAAGACCTTGGTGCCGATAATAGATGAGCTGAGTGGTAAGGCTCCAGGATTTGGGGCAAAGCCGGCGGATATGTCCGATTTTATTAAGAAGCACGCAGCTGTTTTGCTATTAAACAACACGCTTGCGAATCCCTACTTGTTTGATAGTGATCGTTCTGGTGGTTCTAGGGATATGATCGCTTCGGTCAAAGAGACGAATGACTTAGTGTCTAATACGTCCGTTACCAGTGCGGAGTTGGTAAACCATAAAACGCGTATAATGGCTAATGTGAAATCTAGTATCGAGTTTCCAGATGGAACATGCGCTGTGACTGCAAAGCAAACGCTTGATATGTATACACGGTTTGAACAGATAGATTTGGGTATAGATCCCCAGTCTGGAGCACAGAATGCTTACGAGATTTTGGGGCTGCGCCCAGACTGCAACGAGGAAACGTTACAAACGAAGCTCGAAGAGATGAGAAATAACGGATATATGCGCGCTCCAGAAAGTCCGGGGGCGGCAAGTTCAGGCTTGGATAGCCGTATCAGAAATGCCGCCTTTCAGTTGCAGACACCAGCTGGGAAGGCATCGTATGACCTGTACTTGGGTGCAAAAGGAACGGATGAAAATCCATTTTATGATACAGTTGTGAATCAGGCTGATGCCAGTAAGGTTGGGATGATTCAAGATGAATTAAGATTTCAGGTACTCGCATATTGTCTTTCAAAGGCAATGCCTAGCAAAAAATAGCCCCTACACTTGCCTGCGCCCCAAACTCACGTATTAGAAATGCGGCGTTTCAATTACAGACTCCGGCATATAAAGAGGTATACGATTTATATTTGAAAGAAAAAGTGCAGCCTAATACTGTGCCTGGGATCAAAGAAAATGGGGTATCTGAGGCGGATGCAGTGGTTTTTGGTACCGCACAAGGGGGTATTCGCTTTGGGGCTTTGCGTCATTGCATCACGAAAGCGATGGATGCAATTCCCAGGTAGGGGGTGTCCGTAATCGATTCCTAGAGGGGGCGACACTTTGGCTGCGCTCAGTGACCTAAAACCCCGAAAAAAAAACTTCTT
>JAGYJO010000162.1 GCA_018402095.1 bacterium | reverse complement strand
ATATTTACGCTTGGGGAGCGCTGGTCTTTGTGACGGATAGTCGCAGTCATCAGATCTCTCGGTTTCGACGCTTGTGATGATGCGTCGTGTTCTGATCGCTTTGTGGCTGTACGTTGTTGTTTCTTTTGGGGTCATTTGTGCTGATGAGAGTTTCACGGTGAGGGTGCATCCGACGCCGGTTGCTGTGGGTGAGATTGTTCGGGTGGCCTTGTCATCTCCGGTGAAAATGGCACTTGCGCAGGTGGTTTTTCAAGGAACCCTATATGATATGAGGGCCCTTTCGGATCAGATTTATTCGGTCAGCTTGCCGACACAAGGCTTGTTGCCAGGTCAGTATATGGGAGATCTGAAAGTCTCACTTGGGAAACATGATATTTTGTTGCCTTTTGTGGTCCAAATAGCCTCGCCACTGAGTTCAGAAAGCGCTGGTGTAGAAGACTCGTCACAGGCTTTGGCCTTGGATCCCGTTGCCAATGCGGCACTCAAAATGACAGCGTTGGAATCCGATTTGGACCGGGTGTCGTTGGAAAAAGAAGTGTTGCAGCAACGCGTGGATGCGTTGTTGTCTCAGCCGCAAGTCAGCAGTGCCGATCGTACAGAGGTGAATGCTATGCGGGTCTCGTTGGATGCCAAAGAAAAAGAAATGACCGAAAAATCGAAAAAACTCTCTCAGGAGTGGGCTGTTTTGGAGACGCAAAAGACGGCCTTGAGTCTGACGGAAAAACGTCTAGAAGACCGTGAAGAAAGTGTATCTGAAAAAGAGTTTCAGGTGGCTTCTCAAAATACGGCGCTCTCGTACAAACGTGAGGTGCTAAAAAAATGGGAAGGGTCACTGCAGACACAAGCCGTGGCGCTCGAAGATGAAAAAAACAGATTGAAAAAGTTGTCTCTGGATATGCAGCAGCGTCAGCAGGCCGTGCAAGACACACGACGTGAGTTGGATGCCAAAAACTCTGATTTGACCAGTCGTCTCTCAGAGATGGCGCGTGAAGAAGCTACCTTGCGGGAGGCGCAATCGTCATGGGAAGCTGCCAAAGAGGGGGAGAGATCAGCGTTGTCCGAAGCGCGTCGTCTACAGTTGGAACGGGCCGCTGTTTTGCAGCAAGAACGGATGGCTTTGGCGTCTGAAAAACAACGGCAAGAGGCAGCGCTTGTGTCGGCGAATATAGCGGCAGAAGCGGTGGCAAAAGAACGGGAAGGTTTACAGCAACAACAGGAGTCTATTCGGGCGCAAGAGGACCGTCTCTTGCGTCTCTATACGGCGTTTCAGACACAGCAGGAACGTTTTTTTGGCATGACGGAACAGCTGGAGCAGCGTTTGTTGCGCTTGGAGGAATCACATGAAAAAGAAAAACGTCAGCGAGAAATAGTGTCTTTGCGTTTGGATCAGTTGGAAAAAATCAATGAGAGCCTGATGTCGGCTCCGACAGCTTTGACTGAAACGGATACCGCATCGTCGAGCGTAGAGACTGGCGAAAATGGTAAAAAAAAACGAAGTAGTCGATTTGAGTGGTCATTCAGCAGAGACCTTGTCTGACTGGTTTGCGTCTTTCAAACGTGAGACGGGGGCGCGATTTTCAGTATCTGGGTATAAAACGATTGATTTTTCGTATCAAAAATCTGACAGCGAACCGAACACGATTCATAGGCAAGAATCCCTCAAGTTACAATTGTCTGGCAGTATGATGCAGACGACGGTGAATGCGGATATTCAGCAGTCATCGACAGGCACCCGTGAAGAAAATAAGTCTCAAATAGAACTCAAACACGATAACTTCTGGGTGAAACTGGGTGAGTTTCGTACATCTTTTGCGAACAAATCGTTGATGCAATATACCGATGCTTTGGATGGTGCTGAGGCCAAAATCATGACTGGGCAACATCACTTGGGCATGATTGTTTCCAATCCCAAAGGATTTGCCAAAAAGAACAATTTAAAGGGAACCAAAGCTACAAGTCCATTCACTGTACAGTTTAGACCAGCTGTGCCGGGCTCTGAACAGTGAAAATGGAAGGTGTCCTTCAGAAAAAAGGCCAAGATTACAGTATGGATTATAGTACGGGTGAGATTCGATTTTTGAGTCGTTTGATTCGGTCTGAAGAGCGTTTGGAGGTACGGTATGAAACTGAGAACCTGCTGTACAAAGACCAAGTCTGGGGACTGAATTATGGTTATGAAAGCGAGTTGTCGTCTTTTGGTTTGTATTATCTCAATAAAAAAGAAACCCAAACGCAGGGGTTTTTGAGATTGGAACAGGGGTTGGGGGATTACCGTTGGCGCGTTGGGGATTGGCATGCGGCTCACGAGCTGTCATGGAGTCGGCGTCAGGCACAAGCGGATGAGGTTTTGTCGGGATTGGCTTTTTTTTCTCAAGGGGGCTATGAGACACCCAGTGTCTCTGTGACAATAGAAGGGCTCACGGCATCAGACGCTTTTTCGCCGGTGTCTGGTACGGCTGTTTCTCCTGGGGATTATCGTTACAGCATTGCTACAGCGATTCGGGATGGCGCTAAGACCTACACGGGATTGGCCCGTGAACGCAAACAGGGCTATGGTCTCACATGGCAACAAGAAACATTTTTGCAATCAGGATTTGTAGAAAAAAATGCAGACAGTGACTGGCGTTTGGGGATGACGCATGAGGTGCTGTCTGATGTTGATAGTCTGGGGAATGCGGTTTCCGCGTATCAGCGGCAAACGGGGGATGTTGCTTTTTCCACGCCTGTTTTGGGGGCGCCGTTTTCTGAACGTGTCCGTGTGGTTCGGAAAGCTGTGTCTATAGGGACCTCTCCGAGCTTCAAATCCTTGGAAACAGAGTCTCGGTGGGCATTTTTGACGGCCAATTCATGGCAGACGATTGGCGAAGCTACCTTGAGGTGGCGACATGAGGCACCGACGAAATCCATAGAGGAGCAGGTGTTTCGATGGACATCATCGTATAGCCATAGTGCGCGAAATCATATTCAGGCCGTGGCGGAACAGCGGTATCAGACAGATTCTTTTCCTATCACGTTGGCAAATATCTCCGCGGCGATGTCGCCATTTTCACAATGGGAGCAATCGGTGAAGTTGCAACTGGAAAACTTGAAAGAACGCTACAACTCTCAGGTGACGGATACGTCGAAGTGGGATTTTGCATACAACACAAGCTTGCGGCCTTTTTCAGGCTATGAAAGTCGCTACGTGTACAAAACACAGTTCAAAGATATTGACCGTCGGGGTGTCTATCCTTATTGGAATCAAGATTTTTCTTGGGACAATCGATTTTCTTTTTCCGGAGGTCAGGTATCCTTGCAGCACCGTGAACGTATCCAAGACAGACAGTCTTTGGAGGTGTATCCGCTGGTGTCGCCGGAGTCGTCGGGTACGACGAAAACCACAGTGGCACGTTTTCAAAACCGGCCTTTCCCTCGGGTGACTTTG
>JAGYJO010000161.1 GCA_018402095.1 bacterium | reverse complement strand
TATTGTGGACAATACATTGGCTACCCCTATTAATCAGACCCCACTGAGTCTGGGGGGTGGATATTGTTGTGCATAGTGGCTCGAAATATCTTAATGGGCATAGTGACGTTGTTTGCGGTGCTGTTTGTGGGTCTGATCATTGGATATCGGTGATGACGCCGACGGCTATTCGTTTGGGGGCGACGCTTGGCGCTATGGATGCGTATTTGCTTAATCGGAGTCTTAAGACATTGCCGCTACGTGTGCGGCAACACAATTGCAATGCCCAGGCAGTGGCTACGTACCTTGAGCAACATCCAAGTGTCGCCTTGGTGCATTATCCGGGTCTTGAATCTCATCCTCAACATGTATTAGCGACGCAACAAATGCATGGTTTTGGCGGTGTTGTGACCTGTGAATTGAAGCGCCACGATGCGTCTGACTTGACCGAAAGACTTGGGCGTTTGCGGTTGATTCGTCACGCCAATAGCTTCGGTGGTGTTGAGTCTGTTATTGGGCGGCCCTTTTTTGTGTCGCATCGTAAAATTTCTGAAGCAGATAGGCTTCAGTTGGGTATTTCTCCGGATATGTTGAGACTCTCTGTAGGGCTAGAAGCTATCGATGATATTTTGGCGGATTTGACAGAGATGTTTCGTGTGTAGTGGTTTGTCTCGCTATTTCCAATTTGTTGCCGTTGTCATGAGAGATGTGATATTTTCAAATCCATGAGTATTCTCTCCCGTATCCGTCATCTCAGAGACCGCTGGCATCAGTACAAATTGGACTTGCAGGAAAAGTCTATTTGGCAATTCCGGATCGTGGATGGGGTGGAGACTATTGTTGTCGCATTGGCTATGGCGCTGTTGATCCGAAAATTTATCATCCAAGCATCCATTGTGCCGAGTACATCCATGGTGCCTACCTTTTTGGTGGGTGATCGTTTATTTGTGAACAAGTTTATTTATAGATTTCAGACGCCAGAGCGTGGCGATATTGTGGTGTTTGGCTCTGTTGTGGATGACAAGGATTATGTGAAGCGTTGTGTGGGGTTGCCCGGCGAAACGATAGAAATCCGTCGGGGGGATATTTACATCAATGGGAAATTGATTTTTTTGCCAGGGGTGAATGTGCAACGGGATTATGACTATATGGACCCTGTGACAATTCCACCGGAGAGCTATTTTATGATGGGGGATAACCGCGGGGGATCCTCAGACTCTCGGTTTTGGGGCTTTGTTCCTGCCTCTCATTTGTTGGGCAAGGCATGGTTCACCTTTTGGCCACTGTCTCGGATGCAGTTGTTACATTGATCCCCGTCGTGGTGAATGGGATGTCGCGAGAGGTCTCTCCTGGAATGACGTTGTTGGGGTTGGCGCAGTTGATCAACTTGGTGCCCGAGTGGTGGATTTGTGAATACAATGGCAGGCTTTCTCTTGTCGTTCTCTGATGATTTTCCTCAAATCACGGTGCAGGCGGGTGATGTTATTGAATGGATGCACTTTATGGGTGGTGGCGACCTGTCGTAACCGTTTGGATAAATGACGGTCGGTTGGTATAATCCGAGGCCATGACAGTTATTAAACGTAATCCCAATGAATCGAAATCGGTTTCTAGACCGGATAAGGGAGTGCGCTTACCTCAGGATGTTGGCCCACGTGTGCTGCGTAATTATGTCGTGAATCCAGATGTTTTAGTGCCTGGACAGGGTTCTGTGACGGCTGAAGAAGCGTACGCTGTTGCTTTTGAAGAGCCAGTGGTCCCTATGATTGATATTGCGGCGGCTCAGGATCAGATTCACCAGTTTCAGCAAGAGTCGCGGCAGCGTATTCAGGCTGAATTGGCAGAGACGCGACGCAAAGCCAAAGACGATTTGGCGCGTGAATTGGCCGATATGAAAGCTGAGTTTGAACGTGACCTGACCCAGCAAAAAGCACGGGTTATGGAAGAATCTTACGAAAAAGGGTTTGCCAAAGGCGAAGAAGATGGCAAATCTCAGTATGCGGCGTCGATTCGTGACGTATTTAATGCGGTAGAGCGGGTAGGCAAAGAAAAAGAAGCTTTTTTAGAAAAAAGCCA
Organism: bacterium; assembly: GCA_018402095.1. Classification (GTDB taxonomy): domain Bacteria; phylum Margulisbacteria; class Marinamargulisbacteria; order SXXA01; family SXXA01; genus M30B43. Next base: position 1,384 of record JAGYJO010000161.1, on the reverse strand, counting down.
AGAAGAAATTTTGGCGCTTTCTTTGCGTGCAGCGAAAAAGATGGTGTTGGCCGAACTAACCCAATCGCCAGATGCTTTGTTGGGTATTGTGATGGACGCCATTCGCCGTATTACAGACAAAGACAAAGTGATTATCAAACTCAACAGTAAAGATGCAGACCATATGCGTCAGCATCAAGCCGCTATTTTTGCACAAATGCCGGATATCAAATCACTAGAGATCCATGACGATGCGCGTGTAGATGAAGGCGGCTGCGTTATCGAAACCCGTTTGGGATATATTGATGCAACATTGGAGACGAAGGTCACCATTTTGGAGAAAGCCTTCGCAAAAGCGGCGGAAGACCACTAATGGATGTTTCACGGTTTCTGTCAGCGATTGACCGTGCAGACTTGGTTCGTGTTGTCGGTAAAGTGGTTCAAATTGTGGGGCTGGTTGTTGAAGCCCAGGTCCAAGGCGTTTTTGTCGGCGAACTTTGCCGCATTGAGGTGTCTGAAAACCATTATATTCGCTGTGAAGTAGTTGGTTTCAAAGAAGAAAAAGTATTGCTGATGCCCTTGGGGTCTATGGCCGGCATTCGTCCTGGTAGCCGGATTTTTGCGACAGGTGCACCGATCCAGGTGAAGGTGGGCATGGGTCTTTTGGGGCGAGTGTTGAATGGGTTGGGCGAACCGATGGATAACAAAGGTGAGCTGGACTATGAGACGGTCTACAATATAGATAACGATCCCCCAGATCCGGTTATGCGTCCGCGGATTACGACCGTTTTGAAAACAGGTGTACGCGCCATTGATGGCTTGCTGACGGTGGGGAATGGTCAGCGGATTGGTATTTTTGCGGGTTCTGGTGTGGGTAAAAGTACCCTTATGGGGATGTTGGCGAGAAACTGCTCTGCGGATATCAACGTGATTAGCTTGGTGGGAGAGCGGGGTCGTGAGGTCAAAGACTTTATCGAAGAGTCGCTTGGTGAAGAAGGCTTGAAAAAGTCTGTGATTGTTTGTGCGACATCGGATGTACCGCCGTTGATTCGTCTCAAAGGTGCGATGATAGGGACTGCGATTGCAGAGTACTTTCGAGATCAAGGTAAAAACGTTTTGTTTATGATGGACTCGGTGACCCGTTTTGCGATGGCTCAGCGTGAAATTGGTTTGGCCACGGGCGAACCACCGACAACCAAAGGCTATACCCCATCTGTTTTTGCGATGTTGCCGCGGTTGATGGAGCGTGCTGGTACTTCTGAAAAAGGATCTATTACCGCTATTTATACCGTGTTGGTGGATGGTGGTGATATGGATGAACCTGTGGCGGACGCTGCCCGGGGTATCTTGGATGGTCACATGGTGTTGAGTCGGGATTTGGCGGCCAAAAACCATTATCCGTGTA
>JAGYJO010000160.1 GCA_018402095.1 bacterium | reverse complement strand
GCGGCATTCTACTCCGCCATTACCGCTGGGAAACATCGGGCATCACCATTCCTGAAAAACGCGCTATTCCAGCAGAACTAAGACACTACGATGTGGGCATTCGACCCACAGGCGGCGGGATTCTGTTTCACGCACCTGGCGATTTTCTGTTTTCACTCGTCGCGCCCAATCACGACCCGAGATTCCCCAAACCCTTGTCCCAAAAAATGAAATGGCTCTCTATGGCCATGAAATCAGCACTCACCCAAATCGGACTGGAGACACTACCGGATGAAGACACTGGCGTCGGAGTGGAGCGCCAATACTGCCACACCTACCCCAACCCCTTCGAACTCCGCTATGCAGGCGACAAAGTATGCGCGTTTGCGTTACGCCGTTTTCGTCACTTTTTCATCATACAAGGCCTGCTGCACCTACGTAGCAACCACCACGCGTTCCCTAATCTTGGCGCCGAGTATCACCCTTATTTCTCGGAAGGACTGCAGGTGTCTCCAGAAAAAGAAACAGCCCTAATTGCCCATTTTGTGTCTGAATGCACACATCTCTTTGAAACAACTCACACTCACGACTCTTAACCCTGCAACATTTTTTGCACATCAAACGGCAATGGCTCAGACGGCAAATCTTCGCGACCAAACCCAAAATGCCGCACCAGATCCACATGCGCCTCGGACCCAACAAAGGGTTGCAAGTGCATATCAAAAGTATCCCGAAAAGCACGATCTTCATGGCGAAACCCAAAAGCGCCATACTCCTCTACAGGACGATTATTGATCAAAAGCCCTTCAAACGTCGGCACCAATTCAGCCGCTACAACAGCCTCTCTCAAAAAACTCTGCAGTGTAATTCGCGATGAAATAAAGGCCTGAACATCGCCAGAGACCAAGGCTTTGACAGACTTATCTATATCGGAAAACGGCACAATGCGAGACGTTGGCATCATGGATCGAATATAGGTACTCACCAAAGATCCATAGACCACCGCCACCTTGGCGTGAGGGTGTCGCATCACCTCATAAAATGTTTTCAGCCCCAAAGGATTCCCTTGAGCAACCAAGAGCCCATCCCTGTTTTTGTAGGTCGGATACGAGAATAAAATTTCTTTGCAGCGTTGCGGCGTGACAAAAACACCCGAAGCAATCATGTCAAACTGTCCCGTGCGCAACTTGGGAATCAGCGACCAAAATTCTGTCTCTATACCATCAATCGTCCGGACACCCATACGTCCCAAAATTTCTTTCGCGATTTCCCAAGACTCCCCAGTGATCATCTTTGCACCCGGATCTTTGTAGGAAAAAGGCCGATCATTGGCATACCCAATACGCACAATCCCGGACCGCAAGATTTTTTGTAGGCGCTCATCTTGCGGCACTACTTTGTTTGTTTTCGAAAAAGGCATCAACGATGACCTTACATGTCCAATCATATCTTCAACCCCTTATTGCGTGATTATAGCTCGATTTCAGTTTTTTGACCTAAGCGTTGGATTCAGGCACAACTGGATAATTACTTCTATAAACTTGCCGCCCTGATTCAGTCATCAGCAGGGCCCCTATTCCAATCAAACTCATTCCTAATCCAAATTTCATATGCCCTTCAGCATTGTTTGCAGAATTCTCATCGTTTAGCGCCGTTTGGCTTTGGCCAATAAGCAAAACGCCACCAGTAATGGCAGAAACCCCATAAAGACCTAGAGCCGTAGGTGTTGTCATAGGGCTATTTTCAGCTGTCTTTTTAAGGCAAGATTTATTGGTTAAGGGCGAATTAATTCCATCTAGAAGTTTTTGAATTAACCCGTTTATTGAATTTTCAGCTAGACTTTTTATTTTTTTTATATGAATTTCTTTAAGCTCCTGATTGTCATCAAAAATTTCAATCAATCTTTCTTTCAGATCTACTCTTAGAGAATCATCATTAGTGGGCTTAATATATTCATTAACAATTATTTCAGCGGCACCTTCCTGATCTACTAGAATTAGTTTTTTCAATGCATCATGTCGACTATTATTGTCTAAACCCTGATCAGATATTAGTCGTTTTAAATCATTTGCCACTATCACTTTAGATGTTTGAGTTAAATTTTCAAGAGTGTTACTAATGTGTTCTATTTGAGCTATGTATATACCCATTCCAAAATGAAACCTGGACCGAGGACTTTCCAAATCGCTTTGGTCACATATAAGAATATGCTCCCGTCACGATTTGAAATCCATATTTTATTTTGGAACGGGTATAGTTCAGCTTTTCTGAACTAAAGGCTGCTATTTCGGGGACGCTGAAGAGTGATCTTTCACATCCGGTGACAAAATCCCAATAGACATCACAATTCGCACACACTCTTCTGCACTCAACGAAACCGGTCTCAGATCTGAATGTAAAACATACACAAAATAGCCAGATGTCGGATTGGGTGCTGTGGGAATAAATACCGCACACCAACGATCTTCAGACTGTCCCGGTTCCGGCAACGGCATATCCACATACTCTTTGACCAAAAAACCAATCGTCCATGCATCTTTTCGTGGGTATTCCACCAAAACGGGCTTCATCATGCTACGCCGTTGAACAGAAAACCCATCTACAATTTGCTTCGATGAGCGATACACCACACTCACAAAAGGAATGCGCTGAAGAAAATCTTCCAGAAACTGTAGGATATGCTTACCTACCACATTTCTAGCCACCATACCCAAAATAGCAACCAGCAACAACGTGATCAGAAAACTGGCCACAAGCGGCAACCGGTCTCCAGACATAGATTGCAAAGGCTCTGAGACAAATTTAATGGTAAATTTTGTCAGCCAAATAGTCGCCAAAATAGGCAAGATAATCATCATGCCATAAAAAAAACTATTTCGAAAAAAAGAAAAAACACTCCGCTTTTGAGGTTTTTCCAAATCGGTTAAAAACGAATGGTTATCGCTCACACCAGTGCCTCATACCTTCCGTGGGCTATTCGCCACAATCATAGTTATCTTCCGCCATAGGCGCCAAACCCAAAACATCCCGGACATTGTCTTCAACACCATCTTGATACTTGTCATAAGTACCCTCTTTATAGCCTTCTTCCTGACGCTTATGATTGAGTTTATTTTTCTTGAAATACAAATCCATCACTGATTTTGCATCCAAGCCAGCAACCGTACACATACTCACCCAAAAATGTAACATATCAATCAGTTCGACTTTAACGTTGTCCCAATTGTCTTCGTCTTTTTTCCACCATTTCCAATTCAAGCTATCAATGGCTTCTGCAGACTCCTGACGCAACGCCAATTCAAATTGCATAAAACGTTGACGACGGACCTCTGGATCGGACATTTCCGTATACAGACTGGCATTGATTTTCATATTCAATCGGATTTGTTCATCAAAAATATCTTGTAGATTCATAAAAAGGGCCTCCAGGCAGAAAGTAAGGGTGTAAACATGCGTATAGCCGATCCAACATGAATTGTCTGGTTTT
>JAGYJO010000016.1 GCA_018402095.1 bacterium | reverse complement strand
TATTGGGGTCGATGCGGCTAGATCTGTGAGGAGACTGTCATCACGCCTATTGAGCAATGCGGACAAGTGGTAGGCCGTTGTCTTTGCCATTGCTTCTGCTTGGGGGAGTTGTCGCGCTATTTCGTTTCGATTGGCCAGGGCTTGAGAGAGGGTTCCTGCATCGATGAGGCCTGCTGCTGCACGGCTTTTTAGCAGTGAAATCAAGGTGTCTTGTGCTGTGATGAGTGTTTGTGTTTGCTTGATTTGTGTTTGTAGTTGGCGCCATGTGATCAGTGTGTCGGTGATACTGGCGACGGTGGTGAGTTTGATCTGTTCGAGGTTGGCTTTTGCCACGAGGACTTGGGCCTCTTTGGCGTCGACTTTGGTCTGTGTTTGGCCGAAAATGTCGGGCGTCCAGTTTGCTTCTAAGCCTGCTTTGGACAGTGTCCCTGTTCGTCCATAGGTGGTGTTGCCACGTGTGCTGGAGACGATGCCGGAGATGTCTGGCATGAAAGTGGCGCTGTCACTGTTGCGGAGAGACTCAGCTGCGGTGATACGTTCTGTCGCGATTTGAATGTCGAGGTTGTTTGCTAGGCCTTCCTCAAGTACCAGGCTCAAAATCGGATCTTCCAATCGTGAGGTCCAATTTTGCGTGGGGGTTATGGCGCCCATGAGTGGGGACACCGTTAGGGTAATTAAAAGGGCCAGTAGGGGAATGTTGTTATTCATTTGTCTGTTTCTTTTTGGATAAATACATCCACTTGTTGGCCCACAAAACTGGTCTGATCGGTGTCTGTGATGGCGAAAATGACTTGCAAGACGCGGGTATCGACACGTTGACCTGCGACAGCGAGATTTTGTTTGGGGCGGATATAGGGCTCAAACCGAACAAATGTGAGTGCCAATTCGTGGCCTGTGTCGCCGCGTTTGAAAGCGATGGCTTTGGCATTTTTTTGGACATAGCGGGCTTGTTCTTCGTCGATGTCTACTCTGACATTCAGTGTCTGTGTGTCGCCCATACGGATCAATGGCTCTCCTGCAGTGCCAGCTGCTGCAAATTCACCAGGGCGAACATTGAGAGAGAGGATTTCACCATCAATGGGGGCTCTTGTGGTGAGTCGTTTTTTGGTAGTGATGGCTTGCTGTAGTTGGGCCTGTGTCTGGATGACGGCGGCACGTGCCAGCTCTGCCGCATATTTGCGTTTGTTGAATTCGTCTTTTGACATGGCTCTTGGGTCTGAGAGTTGTTGGGAAATGGCGTAGGTGGCGTTTGCGTCATTTTCTTGCACTTTGGTCATCTCTAGCGTTGCTTGTAATGTTAGGATTTCAGCATCAATGCTGCGTGAATCTTGGCTGAAAAGGGGGCTGCCTTTGCGGATTTTTTGTCCCACCTTCACATAGACATCTCGAACGATGCCTGAGATCTCGGTCCCGATGTTGATGACTTCGGATTGGGGTTCGATGATGCCGATACCACCGATGCTGTTGCTGTATTGGGAGCTAGGCGGGGTTACGATAGGCTCTTTGGCCGGTGTGGGTTTGCGGCCCAAAATGGTCATGAATGCGAATGCCAAGCCTAAGATTGCGATAAGCGGGAGTTTGTAGCCACTGGTTTTTTTGAGTAGGGTTTTCATAATTATTCCTTGTGTGTGAAATTTTCGGGAGTGTAATCCCCTGTGATACGGCCATCGGACATGTCGAGAATACGGTCAGCAAAATGATAAATACGGTTGTCATGGGTCACTATGAGGACGGCTCTGTTGCTGTCATTCGCAATGTTTCTCAGAATCTCCATAACGGCTTTCCCTGTTTTGGCATCGAGCGCCGCGGTGGGTTCGTCGCAGATGATGAGCTGAGGATTGTGCACCAATGCTCTGGCAATAGCGACCCGTTGCTGTTGGCCGCCGGAAAGCTGGCGCGGCAGCTTTTCGCTTTGACCGGCCATGCCTATTTTTTCCAGAATTTCCCGAGCTTTGTCGGTGGCTATTTTTTCGGATACACCTGCTGCCAATAGGGGCATGGCTGCGTTTTCAGCTGCGGTTAGGGCGGGCAATAGATTGTACTGTTGGAAAATAAATCCGATGTGTTCGCGTCGAAAGAGAACTTTTTGTTTGTCTTTCATGCTGGTGAGTTTTTGTCCCAATAGATGAATGCTTCCCGATGTTTCTGAGAGAATTCCTGAGATGATTGAAATTAGGGTGGTTTTGCCACAGCCGGAAGGTCCGACGAGCATGGTGAGTTCGCCCATTTTGATCTCGGCACAGACGTCATGGAGGACGCGTATCATGGTGTCGCCGACTTCGAAATCTTTGGTGATAGTGTCTATTTTTGCAGCAATCATGTTTTATCCTCTGAATACAATCGCAGGATCTAGTTTGAAAACTTTTCTCAAGCTAAATAGGATTGAAAATAAAATAATAAAGGTAATGACGACTCCTGTTCCGGCCACAACTTGCCAGTGGAGAACAAAGCCTTTGAGGGCAGGTGCATCGGCGGATAGTTTGAAGAAGAGTGCTGTAAATCCGATGCCCAACCCATAGCCTGTGAAGCCCACAATCGCGGCTTGTGTGAGTACGATTTTGAGTAATTGGTAGTTGGTGACGCCTACGGCTTTCATTGCGGCAAATTGTTTGAGATTTTCGACGATAAAAATATAAAAAGTCTGAGCGGTGATCGCGGCGCCAATGATGATGCCGAGAACAATCGTGATGCCAAAATTGATGGGGATACCGGTACGTTCCAGAATGTAGTTGATGCTGCGCCATGCGAACTCATGCTGCGTAAGGGCCTGTAACCCGGTGGTGGCGTTGATGCGTTTTTTGAGGATCTGGAGATCTTCGCCTGGTGCCGCTTTGACCAGTACAAAGGACATTTTGTTTCTCATGGGTGGCGTGACGGACATGGCGGTGTCATAGGACATATAGAGAATCGGGAATGTGAAAAAAGTTGGGTTTGCATCACAGATGGCGTTGATGAGACCAATCGGTTGTCATTGAGCTCTATTTCTTTGCCAATGGTGGGTTTTTCTTTGGGCCAAGTGAATGCAATCCATTTGCTGTCGATCATGGCTTGTTGGGGTTTTGAACTGAGAGGATCTCCCAATACCATTTTGGAGCAAAGCCCCACCAGAGACACCTCGTCTACCCCGATCAGTTGCACCTGCTGTGTGAGTCCATCTGTCATACGAATGGTGGCGAGTCCTTTGTAAAAGGGCACCGCCCATTGGACACCAGCCACAGATCGGACGTTGCTAAGCTCGATATCACGGAGGGGCTCGACTTCTTCGATATAGCGAACACGGGTGTCCATGACCCAGATATCCGCCTCAGAAACAGCGTAGATAGCACTGGCTGTTCTGGCCATGAGGCCAACAAATATGGAGACTTGCTGTGCCATGAGGAGCGTGGCAAAGGTGACGCCGAAGACCAACCCGAGGTATTTGGCACGGTCACCGAGAAGCATTTTGATGGCAATAGACCGCATTGTAAAATTATCCTTCACCGTGTATTTTTGAACTGTTCGGTATCGTAATTTATTGATTACGAAACGATCAAGTACTAAAAATATTTTGAATAAACGTTTCCTCCGTTTGGAACTGAGGGCGAAAATGCCCCTCTATCCCCCTTTAAAGGGGGAAGTTAGAACGGTTTTACCCCTCCCCTTTAATGGAAAGGGGAGGTTGGGTGGGGATTTAAAAAAGGCCATGTTATGAAACTAAAAAACACAAAAGCAAAGAGAGGCAGACCTGTGAATGAAGGTCTGCGTGACGATATTGTTTGTATGGCGGGGAAACTCTTCGGAGAAGCTGGGTTCTATGCCACGACAATGGAGCAGATTGTCAAATCTTTGAAAATTTCCAAACTCAGTTTGTATTCCCGTTTTGCTGGCAAAGAAGACTTGTTTCAGGCTGTTATTCAGGGGAAATGTGAATCCTATATGCCAGGGAAACTGTTTGAAGACTTGGTGAATTTGCCTATTGAAGAAGCCTTGTATCAGGTTGCCATTGGCTTGATGAACTTGTTGACCAGTGAAGATGTGACCAAAATGGAACGGATGTTGGCGGGTGCCGATGCGAGCAGTAGAGAAACCTTGTTGACCTTGTTTTACCAATCGGGACCGGCAAGATTTAAATCGAAATTGGCTGCCTATTTTGTACATTTGCATGACAAAAAAGAAGCTGTGTTTCCACATCCTGAGAGGGCGGCGGATATGTTTTCCGCATTGATCAAAGGCTCGGGTATTTGTATGCGAGCGCAAATGGGAATTCCACCTGTTGCAACTGAAGCGGATAAAGTGGCGTATTGTCGTGAGATTGTATCTGTTTTTATTGCGGGGCATCGCTAGGTGGCGGTGTTGCGAAATGAAAAAGTCGCCGGTTTTTCGATGTTGCCAAATGGTTCAGATGTGCGATTTCTCGGTCAGTGCGGTGTAGCGGAGCTACATAAACTGGACGAAAATCGTGCAGATGAAATCATTTCACCTTAGAGCCGATTTGAAGGCATAAAAAGCCCTACAGCGCGCTGTAGGGCTTCTCATGACCAAGTAAAGACTTTTTATACTGAAGGTTTGCTTCAGGTGTCGGATTTACTGGCTTGTTCTCCGTTGTTCCGGACTGTCCTCAGCGTTAGGTGTGTCTTTGGCTTCGGTGTTCTGAAACGGTTGTTGTTACGTCTTTGGTTTGGGTTGTGCCCAGCCTTTGGCGGCGTAACACCAGGTTGTCCGTTCGCGGCAGTGTTGCCTTGAGGGTTTTTCTTTCTGTTTTGCTTTTTACGTTTGTAGGTATAAGCGCCGATACCCTTGGTATCTTCTGAACGACGAATATCCAATACATTGAGACGCAAAATAGCTTTTCCACGGTCTTTGCGCTTACGACCATCTACCATTTCTACGAAGAAAATGATGTCGAACAATTGGCGAGGGTCACGACCAACCAGTGATTGGAATTTCTCCCAAAGACCAAAGCCAACACCTGTTAAGCGCTCACCACCAGCCTTGCTGGCCTGTTTGTCCCACACAAAGAACTCGACGTGTGGGGTTCTGGCTTCTTGGTACTTGTTTCCAAAAGGACGGCCTTTAGAAAGCTGACACCCCTTGAGGTAAAAGATAGGAAATTCAAAATACTGCCCATAAGGCGCCAGTACATCCAGTTTGTTTACCAATTCTGGTGTGATCTCGTTGAATTCAATGGTGTCCAAAATCTCGTAAGAGTACTGGAAATCTTCTTCTGCCAATTTACCCATTTCAGCACGAACCAAAGAGGTGAATGCATTCAAATCTTGTTCGTGAAGGGTGAATCCACACGCTTGTGTGTGACCACCAAAGGCATTGATTACTTTTTTGCCTAGACGTGTTTCCACAACGGTTCTGAACAAGGGTCTTTGATAGGTCCGCTCAAAAATATCACCAACCGTATCAATGATTTTGTACACATTAATGGTCGGAATACTACGAACAGAACCACGAATATACTCATTGTCATCATAGGCTGTGAGAATCATTGCTGGACGCAAAAAGCGGTCTCTCAAGCGGTCCGTATCGATACCGATAACCCCAGGATTCCAGTTTTTTCCACGAACAATGATGATTCTGTCTTCTTCGACATTGACTTGATTGTCAATTAATTCGTCGATTTCGTCTTCAATTTTACTGGTGATGTATTTGCGTTTTTCGTTTACCAAATCAACAGCGGCGGCTTCTTCTGCGGCACTACCTTGCTGTGACTCTGTGACTTCTTCTTGTACTTGGCTTTGGCGCTTTTCGGCATCAAAGACAGACATGAATTTCTCTAAGAGACGAAGGGCACGTTTGGCATTCTTTTTACCTGTTCCCAATAGGAGAAGGTCTAGAACAACACGTGAGTCAGGAATGCCTTCTTCACGGTCCCCAATACGGCCAGGCGCATTGAGTCTCGGAACAATGGTTCTACCAATTTCTTGGGATCTCAATGTTGTGTACTGACTTTTGCTAATATCTAGAAGGGCACGAAGACCTTCCATCTCTGTGTTTTTGAGTGCTTCGATCCCTTTGTTGATCAAAACCCGGTTCATGGGGTTGACGAAGGACATTCTGTCGGAGATTGTTCCTAATGTAACAATCGCCAAAAGATACTCCATCAACTCCGCTGGTACTTCTTTTTTCATCGCATCAAAAACAGCGAGTACCAGTTTGAATGCTACGCCTGCACCAGATAGATTCTTTTCCAGAGTAGGGAAGCTAACTCTGAATGGGTTTACGATGGCCAAAGCTGGGGGCAATATGCGACCCAATACGTGGTGATCACAGATGATCACGTCCATATCTTGGGAAACAGCGTATTCTGTTGCTTCGACGTCCTTACTGCCACAATCGGCTGTGACGATAAGGCTGCATCCCAATGCTTTTGCATCATCGATGATACGGGGTTGAAGACCGTGGCCTTCTTTTGATCGGGTTGGGAAGTCATAAAAAACTTCTGCGCCCAAGGCTCTAAAACCAGAAACAAGAACGGTTCCACCTGAAATCCCGTCTGCATCTGGGTCACCGTTAACCATGATGTTCTCATTGTTTTCGATGGCCTTAATGATACGTTGCGTTGCTTTGGACAAATCCTCCTGTGATGTTAAGTATTGATATTCTGTGACGAGTTTCTCCGGAGGATTAATGAAATCCAGGATATCCTCGTCGTTGCCGTCCCCAATGTTGCGAATGAGAAGCAACCGTGCAATAAGTGGATCTAGTGAAAACTTTGCACAGTAAGCTTCTATCTGCTTGGGGTCGACAGCTGTAGTGTGCCAACGTTCGCGATTTTGTATTTCTTTTCTCATAGTGTGCTAATCATAGCGTTTAGCCTAGGATTTATACAATTCCTTTTATTGGGACATCTGCTAATGTCTCTATAGCAACTTCTGGAAATGACTGTGTGTGATGCCTAAAAAGGAGATTTTTCTTGTATCTGTCTTTGATCTCTTTTACTCTCACTGTAACTGATTTTTTATGGCAAGAATGCCCGTAGCAAGAAAGGTGAACCATGGCAGATACATATTCTTTTGATATTGCATGCAAAATAGAAGCTCACGAAGTGCAGAATGCTGTGGCCCAAACGGACAAAGAATTGGAAAATCGTTACGATTTAAAGAATTCCAATAGTGAAGTTGTTTTTCAGTCTGATAAACATTTGCTCAAGCTTGAGTCGACGGATGAATTTACAGTGCGCGCTGTTTTGGAGATTCTGAAGCAAAAATTGATGAAACGTAACATTTCTCCAAAAGCATTGACCGAAGGCGATGTAAAGTCGTCTCTAGGGGGCCGTGCGAAGATGGAGATAACGTTGCAGAATGGTGTTCCAAAAGAAAAAGCCAAGGATATTGTGAAGTTTATTAAAGACAGCAAAGCCAAAGTGCAAACACAGATTCAGGATGATCAAATTCGGGTGTCTTCAAAAAGTATCGATGAATTACAAAAAGTGATGAAGGCGGTACAAGCGCATGACTTTGATGTTTATTGATGATTATTAATTTGAGATAAATTTTAGGGGCTGTCTCAAATGGCAGCCCTGGCTAAGTTCGTGGCCTTTCCCAGCGGGCCGTAGCTGTGCTGATCTGGCCAGCTCTCTCAAGATAGCGCGTCGCTTTTTTCTGAGTTTGCACTTTGCACTTGATTTGGTGCTTGTAATAAAAATGAAACTTGGTCTTCTAACCTCGGTAAATTCATAATGATTTGGTAGGCTGTAACGGGGTCCTCTGTGATAATTGGAAAAGATTGGTGATGAGGGTCAGTAGTCTGGCGTTATGTTGCCAGTTGGGTAGGCCTTTGACGAGGTTGTAAGCTTCTTCTGTTGCGCGTTCTCCCTTGTCTGTTTGCTGTAATGCGGTGAACTGTATGGCTATCTCTGCAAGTGCGGATGCTTTTTCTGCTTTATCTTGGATATTGGCTATTGCTTTGTCGAGGTCGCTGGTCAGAAATTCCTGGGCCATCATACTGTTGTTATTGTTGATAGCCACTTGAGCACTTTTTAAATACATTTCATGGCGTTCTTCTGGTATCGATAATGCGGAGATACTGTGTTTTGCTTCTGAAAATTGCCCTGTATTGAGATAATAATCTGTGATGTTTTTAAGTGTTTCATTGCGTAATGGGGTGTTGCTAATTTCTTCGGTAATACGCAATACCCGAGACGATGCGGCATGTCGCATAAATGTCATGGTGTAGCGAGAAAATGCCTGATCTTTGATTGAGTTGGGTCTGAACTGACGGATGAGTAGTTGGACATAATGAAATTGTTTGGTGTTTCCCATCATTTCAGCGAGCAAAACAAGCCCTTTGTTTCGCAACTCAACGTCTTTAATGTCTTGTACCAGTTGAACGGCTTGTTCGTAATTGCCTTCTTGGACATGCCCTTTGCAGATGCCCATGATGGCGTCAAATCTATAATCCTGTGATTTGATTTGTGCCAATGCTGTTGTTGCATTTGGTAATTCACCCAATTCGCCGAGTTCTTTGGCTATACGTGAATTGGCCATGTCTTTGGCGTCTGTACTGAGTCCATTGGTAAGTGTCCATGCATCCGTAAATAAGCGGTATTTGGCGTAGTTTCCAGCAAGGTAGGCCAGTGCTTTGGCGCGGTGTTTTGCTGGGATGATGCTATTTGCGATACGAAGGCTTTCTGGGAATTGTTGATTGTTGCTGCCGATATTGACGATATCAACCAATCCATTTGCTTGCATTTCAGGGTCGGTGAGTTGTAAAAGCAGTAATTGGGATAGATTGATTTGGTGACTTTTTGCGGCCAATAAAGCTATGGTTTGCAGTGTTTGGTTCTTGGATTGTGTAGGCGGAATATCTTTGAGAAGCTCTTCTGCTTTTTGGAAAAAACTATCATTTGCGTAAGCTTCAGCCAATTGGAGTGATAACCGTGTCCGTTTGGCAGTATTGTCGATGTTACGTATAAAAGACTGGGCCATGTCGAGTTGGCGTTGTTGGATATAAGCGAGTGCAACATATTCGGATGTGTGTTGTTTGAGTGTATTGTCGGTTATTTTTGAAAGAAGCGACATGACATCGTTTCGTTGCCCATTTTGAGCAAGCGCAGCACCCATTTCTGGGAAAATGAATTTGCTGTAAGGGCTTTCAGGAAATGTTTTTTGTAATTCGAGTCCAATTTGAAATGCGATGCCTGTGTCTCCTGAGATGGCGTATTTGATAGCGACTTCACGCATAAGAGATGCTTTTTCATCGCTATTTTTGAGTGTCTTGCAGACAAGGTAGGCGCTATCTAGCGGGTGTCGAATAAAACTAGGTGTAATGTGTTCCAGTGTAATAACGGCCTGTACGGTGCTGCTGTAACCTAAAATAGCCAGTAGAAGGAGTAGTCCGCCTAGGGAGCGCCACTTGGATAGTGAGCCGTTTGAAGGTGTAGTTTTATGTTTCATTTGTGTGGGGTCATAACAAATAAAACCCGAGTATCGAGAGACCGAGTAGAATGCGGTAATAGGCGAAAGGTTTGAACCCGTAGGTGTGTAAGATTTTGAGTGAGGTTTTGATACCCAAAATAGAGACGATAAAAGCGGTCCCCATGCCGATGCCGATGAGGCTGATGCTGTGGCTGTCTAAATTATGAAACCCTTTGATCAAGTCGTACAAAACGGCAGCTACCATCAATGGAACTGCGGCCATAAAGGAGAATTTTGCAGATGTTTTGTAATCGAGCCCCATATAGAGACCGCCTATCATGGTGGATGCGGATCTGCTCATCCCTGGCCATAAGGCCATACATTGGGCGAATCCAATCACGAGGGCGTGTTTTGGTGTGATTTTTTCAATGCTTTGTATCTCGTGAGCTTTGCCATATCGGATGTCCATGATGATCATAGCGATGGCACCAATGATGAGGGCACAGGCAACCCCAATAGGATTGAATAGATAACTTTTAATGGTGCTATAAAGAGAAGCCCCGCGATTACAGAAGTGGAATAGTGGCACAGATAAGGTTTTTGAAAAGTGGGCTGGTCCACGATTTGGGATGTAATAGCTTTTAGGGAAATCTGATCGATATAACACAACGACCGCAGCAATGGCACCAGCGGATCGCAACATCAAAATGTTGCGGCAATATGTTCAGGGAAGGCAAGTGCTTTTCCTGGGTGAGTATCAGATGGGCCTGTGGAGGATACTGAAAATTCAGTCAGACCTTCTAGAATACCCAGTAGTAGTGTTTTGAGTGGGTTTCATAATTCAGGTCATTATACGGTGGCGTTTGAGTATGCGTCTACACTCTTTCCTAATACGATTGTAACCGCTTCCTACGCCAGGGGTAACTGGGGATCCAAAGGGCGTTAGCCCTTTGTTAATCCTCCACTTTCGCTCAGCTTCGCTAGCTTCGCTCAGCTTGCTCAGTTTCGCTCAGCTTCGCTCAGCGAAAGAATGTTTTTTTCGGGGTTGCTCGCACCCCCGTCTAGGAAGTGATTACATACGATTAGTAACCGTTTCCTACGCCAGGGGGGCTAACTGGGACCCACCCTTCGAGATGCCTCAGGGACCAACTAAGCCCTTTGTTAATCCTCCACTTTCGCTCAGCTTTGCTGAGCGAAAGTGTTTTTTCGGGGGCTTCGCCCCCTGTACCCCCCCCATCTAGGAAATGATTACATACGATCAATTCCACTGGTCCGTAACCGTCTTGCCGGTTACAATGAAAAAACCTGTGAGGTCCATTACTATGCTTTATCTGGATGCTGCCCGTTGCCTTGAAACCCCAGACCGCCGATATGGATTATGCCGTTGGTCGCTATATGCTGGTGTATCGTGCGATGAGAGACCGTTATGGGTTTATGGAAATGATTCATAATCCTGAATTGGCTGCGACAGTGACGATGCAACCCATCGATGCATTTGGCCCCGATGCGGCTATTTTGTTTTCTGATATTTTGGTGGTGGCTGAGGCCTTGGGCCAAACCCTTACTTTCGTGGAGAAAAAAGGGCCTGTTTTGACACCGCCGCTACTCTCGACGACGATTGCGTCTGTTTTGCGAACGCCGGAAGAGGCATTGGCTAAGCTGGATTATGTCCCCAAAGCGATTCGATTGATTCGTGAACGCTTACCACAGGAAACGGCTTTGATTGGGTTTGCGGGTGCACCCTTGACTGTTGCTTGCTATATGTTGGAAGGCGGTAGCAGTCCTGATTTGAAAGCCACCAAACAAATGATGATTTCAGAGCCTGAAACCTTCAGACAGGTTCTCGAAAGCGTGACGGTGGTGACCATTGGCTATTTGAAATCTCAGGTTGATGCGGGTGTTCACGCACTGCAATTGTTTGATACTTGGGCGGGTTTACTGTCTTGGGATGATTTTCAGACGTGGATTATGCCCTTTGTTTCTCGGATTATTCGAGAGTTACGAGCCTATAACCCCGATGTGCCGTTGACGTATTTTTGCAAAGGAATGGGTGGTTTTCATCCGTTGGTGTTGGATATGGCACCCGATGTTTTGGGCTGTGACTGGCAGTCCGATATCGTGGGGATCAAAAAATCGATAGGTGCACGTCGTATAGCGGTACAAGGGAATTTGGATCCGATGTTGATATATGCTCCGCCGGCTGTTTTGCGTGAACGGGCCAATCGATTGATCGCATCCTTACGTCCTTATCCAGGGCATGTGTTTAATCTGGGGCATGGTATTTTGCCGGATATGAATCCAGACCATGTCAAAATCTTGATTGATACGGTCAAAGCGTGGAAATAAAGAAATATACCCTTAAAGGCTATACGCCAAAAGCCGATGCACCTGTAGCCACATCCCATGTGGAGGGGTTGAACCCGGCGCAAATTCAGGCTGTGACGACTACTGAAGGGCCTGTTTTGGTCATCGCGGGTGCGGGATCTGGCAAAACCAAAACATTGGTACACCGAGTGGCCCATTTGATCGATAAAGGGGTGTCCCCGTCGTCTATTTTGCTGATGACATTTACCCGAAAATCAGCACAAAATATGTTGCGTCGTGCCAGTCTCATTGGGGATAGGCGTAGTGAATCTGTGACGGGGGGGACCTTTCACAGTTTTGCCCATATGATTTTGCGGCAAGAAGGCCATTTGTTGGGCTACCGAAATGGTTTTACGATTTTGGATAAGTCAGACGCGGAAGATTTGATAGCGGGTGTTCGTGCGGATATGGGGGCTCAGAAGTCGGATAAACGCTTTCCCCAAAAAGGAACTTTGGCCGATATTTTTGGCAAGCATGTAAATATGCACCAAACGATTGATCAGATCGTTGGCAAAGAATGCCCGCAATTTTCAGAGTTTTCGGAACGCATTGAAAAAATGTTTGCGGCCTATACCGCAACCAAAAGACGCCTGAATGTTTTGGATTATGATGATTTGCTCACTGAATTGCAGCGCTTGTTGGTGACAGAGCCTGAACTTTGTTTGCGTTTGCGGCAGCGGTTTCGCTATGTCATGGTGGATGAATATCAGGATACCAATCTTTTGCAAGCGGACATCGTTGAGCGCTTGGTGGGGCCTGGCGGCAACATCATGGTGGTAGGGGATGATGCCCAGAGTATTTATGCGTTTCGTGGTGCCGATATTCGCAATATGACGGGATTTCATGACCGTTTTCCTGATGCGGTTCGCATTATGTTGGCAGAAAATTACCGTAGCTATCAGCCTATTCTCAATCTCACGAATGCCGTGATTTCGAGATCCCGAGAGACCTTTGATAAACAACTATTTACCTCTAGAGAAGGGGGTCAACTGCCTGTGTTTGTCGATATGTCGGATATTTATATGCAGAGTGCTTTTGTGGTGCAGCGTATTCAAGAACTTCACGAAGATGGGATTCCGTTGTCCGAAATGGCGGTGCTCTTTCGATCCGGGTTTCATTCCAATGATGTGGAATTGGCCTTGCACGCAGCGGGTTTGCCGTTTCAGAAATTTGGTGGGTTTAAATTTATCGAAAGTGCCCACGTCAAAGATATCATGGCCTTTTTGCGTGTGCTTCAAAACCCCAGTGATACGGTGAGTTGGAACCGTGTCTTGATGATGTTCGATGGGTTGGGTCAAAAAACAGCGTCGGATATTTCGGAGCAATTGGTGGTGGCTTTTCAAAACCCGCCAGAGCCGTTATCAGAAGATTCGCTTTCAGAGGGCTTGTTTGCAGAGACGATGGCTGTTCAGCAAAATGCAATTACAGATGATGACCGTCTTTATCAGGTGTTTTTTCAGTTTGCTGGGCGTCGCTTTGGTTCTGAATTGCTGGATCTGGCGACCACGCTCTCTCGCTGGGCCAGTCTCGAAAATCCGTCTTTGGTGTTGGCGGATGTGTTGGCTTATTTTAAGCCTTTGTTTGAGAAACGTTATGATGATGCCAAGCGACGTGAACCGGATTTTGATACCTTGTTACATTTGGCCGCCAAGCATGATGATATGTCGGCCTTTGTCTCTGAGTTGCTCATCGATCCGCCGCAGATGTCGCAAGTAGATACCTCAGCAACAGGCAGTGAATCTGATGTTTTGACCTTGTCTACGATTCATTCGTCCAAAGGCTTGGAATGGAAAGTGGTGTTTATTCTCTCTTTGGTAGATGGGTATTTGCCGTCCTTTCAGGCGATGGGGGATATGCGTCAATTGGAAGAAGAACGGCGTTTGCTCTATGTGGCCATGACCCGTGCGAGTGAACAACTTTATTTGCTGAAGCCCAATGTAGAGGCGGGGTGGGGACAGCGTATTCCTGGGATGGTGATGTCACGTCCCAGTCGTTTTCTCATGGAAGCGTTGATGGAAAATTCGGGACTCTTGGAACGTTGGTCTCTGACGCCAGAGACGGATATGCCGGCGCCGGATTTTGCAGATATGGCCGAGCCTTCGGACCCTTTTGACAGTAGGGACAGCGGGGACAAACCGAAGCGTTATGGGTTTTGAGGGTTCTGCTTCAGACTTAGATAAGAAAACCAAATATGGCACTATTATTTATGACGGATCTTGTGGCGTTTGTTCCGCTATGGTGGGTAAGCGATATGCTTTTTTTGAACGTTATGGATTTGCTGTCTTGCCGTTGCAAACAGAGGGTCTGACTGCCTGGGTTGGTGAAACGGAAACCGTTCTCATGACAGCTATTCATCTCAAAACACCAGATGGACGATTGTTGAAGGGGCCTGACTGTGTGATCGAAGTGGCTTCGAAGATTTGGTGGATGTGGCCTTTTTATATCACGATGAAAATCCCATTGTGCAAAAAACTATTGGGGTGGGCTTATGCGCAGGTTGCCAAACGGCGTCAAAAAATTTCCGGTGTTTGTGGGTTTACCAAACCAAAATCTTCTCATACGTATAATCTTCCAAAATAGCATAGCGAACACCTTCTCTGCCAAATCCGCTGTCTTTGATCCCGCCATAGGGCATGTGATCGAAGCGTACAGACGGGACATCACCGATGATGACACCGCCGACATCGAGTGTCTCGAACGCCTGGTGGGCCCGTGACATGAGCGTCGTGAAGATTCCGGCTTGGAGCCCAAAATCACTGTCATTCACGGCCGCCAATGCGTCGTCGAAATGGGTGAATGGGGTGACGGACATGACGGGGCCAAAAGCTTCTTGGCATGCCAGGGGAGACGTTTTGGGAACTTGGCTGAGGATGGTGGGCTGGATGTAGGCGCCATTTTGTTGGGCGCCGCAGTGGCACATGGCGCCAGTGGCGATGGCCTCCTTGATCCATGAGGCCAGACGATCGGCGGCAGATTTTGAAATCAAGGGTCCGATTTTGACTTGTTTGGCGAGGCCACTGAGCATGACGACAGCCTCTTCGAAGCGTGATTTGTGTACCAGAACACGTTGGACGCTGATACAGCTTTGTCCGGCTTGGCCAAAGGCGGCTGCAACAATTTTCGGAATAGCCTTGTCGAGCTCAGCGGTTTCATCGACGATACATGCGGCATTACCGCCGAGCTCTAGGACGACTTTCTTTTTACCGGCACGTTGTTTCATGTCCCAGCCTATATCTGGTGATCCCGTAAAGCTTAGGAGTGCAATTCGAGGGTCTGTGATGAGTTGGTCCGCGACGTCGCGAGAGGCGGGTAGAATGGCCCAACTTCCTGGTGGGAGTCCAGCTGTTGCCAAAATATCTTTGAGAAGTAGGGCTGTGAGTGGTGTAAGGGATGCTGGTTTGAGTATAAAAGGACACCCAGCGGCAATGGCCGGTGCTATTTTGTGTGCTGCCAAATTGAGAGGAAAATTAAAGGGTGCAATGAGCGCACAAAGTCCCAC
>JAGYJO010000159.1 GCA_018402095.1 bacterium | reverse complement strand
TTCCGGGGCAATATCGATATCTTCGATATCCAGAAACACACCCAGCGGAGATGGGGCGGCGAGTCCTGTGATCCGTTTGTTCACAGCGATATTGGCTTTCGGTGAGTAGAGAAAGACATAAGGGGCGTCTTTGGCCAAAATCGTGAGCATCTCTTGATAAATATCAGCCCGTTTTTCACGGTTCATTTCGGTACGGCCTTTGCTGAGGAGTTGGTCTACTTTGGGGTTGTTGTAACCCACAAAATTGAACCCATTGGGATATTCTTTGGAATGCCAGATCGTGTAGACGTCAGGATCCAAACCGAGACTCCATCCGAGCAACGCGGCGTCATAAGGCTTGGGGTCTTTTTTAGCTTTGAGTGTTTGGGTCAGTGACTGAAACTCCGTGAGCTGTAGGCTGACATCGATGCCGACAGCTTTGAGGTAGCGTTGGATCATTTCTGCGGACCGTTCACGGTCCAGGTTGCCTTTCGGGACCATGAGGATGAATGACAATTGTTCGCCAGCCCGTTCCCTTACCCCTGTTCTCTTGTTTTCTGCAAAACCTGCTTTGGTGAGCAATGTGCGGCTAGCGGTTGGATCGTAGGGATAGATGGCCTCAACGGTACTGGGGTAGGCCCACGATGCTTTTGATCCAGGGACGTAGGTGACGCTACCTTGGCTTTTGAGGATATGGCGCACGAGGGTTTCTCTGTCGATAGCGCGAACAATGGCTTCTCTGACGCGAATGTCTTTGAACAAGGGGTTCTTTTGGTTGAGCCCCATGTAAATGTATTGGAGTTGTTCATAGCTGTAGATATCGACTGCACCCATTTTTTTGACACGGGAAAGGTCTTTTGGGCTAATATCTAAGGCGTCTATTTCATCATTTTCGAGCGCAATCAGGGCGGTGTTTGTATCGGGTATGATTTTGAAGAGGAGTTGATCGAGTTTGGCCAATGGTCTGTAGTAGTTGGGGTTGCGGCTCAATATGAGAAATTGGCCGGGTTGCCATGTGTCAAATTTGAAAGGCCCTGTGCCAATGGGTTTCCTGTTGAAATCGGCCGTGTTGATATCTGTTTTGGCTAAAATATGCTTGGGCAAAATAGGCATACTCAAGGCGACCAAGAATGGGGCGAAGGGTTTGGGTAGCTCGAATATGACGGTGTAGTCATCGGGCGTTTCGTAACGAACGGGAATCCCATCGATGACGTATTGGCTACGTCGTACGGTGTTGGTGGCTGGATCGAGTAGGGCGTCCATGGTGTAGGCGACATCGGCTGAGGTGAATGGTTTTCCATCATGCCAGCGGACATCTTTGCGAAGTGTGAATATGTAGCGCTTGCCGTCCTCGCTGGCTTCAAATGATTCCGCCAAATCGGGAACCATTTCCATATTGCTGCTTACACGTAGTAGGCCGTTGAAAACCATGCCTTCCACGGTGCTGGCATAGATGTCTGTTGAGAGAATGGGGTTGAGGTTTCCAGGCTCTGCCGCTAGGCGAAGACGCAATGTTTTATGGCTGTTGTTCATCGTGGATTGGCCACAGCTGGTGAGTAGGCAGACGATAGCGAGTAGCAAGAGGCTTTTTTGTATATATTTCATGCGTGTATCAAAGCGATTTAAGGTCGTTTTTGTCAAGCGATAGGGGGACTAAAAGGGTAAGCGATTCCTACGCCAGGGGGGCTAAGTGGGATCCACCCGTAACGGCGTTTGATTAAATATCCTGAACACAGGGTGCTTGTGGCTGTCGTGGCATTTTTCTCTGTGAGGTTCGTTTTCTCTTGAACACAGCATTTAGAATAGGCGTGTCGACTTTGTCTTTTGTATCGGGGTTTCTAGCCGGTGCTTCGTCTAAGGAAACAAAGAGATCGTCTTCCTCAGCAGAGATGTCGTCAAATAGAGGTGTCCCGTATGGTGTTTCTCTTGGAACCCTTGTGGCGTGGCTGTTATCCGGGCGAATATATTCAATCGTATCAAGCTCCTTTGAATTCTCAGTATCTGTTTCACTGAGGGGGGTGTCGGCCCTATCGCTAGAGGGAATCCTATCCGCATGAGGCGGGTAAATGCTGTCGAATAGACCGGCTTCTTCTCTCACCTCACGATGCGGTGCCCTGAAGGGTGTCCCTGCCCAGTTGTCAGGATGACTATGGGCGTGATTAATGTCGAATAGACCGGCTTCTGCGTTCGGTGGGGTTAGTAGAACCCCTACATGTTTATCGGTTAAGCTTTGGAATAGGTGATCATCCCACACCTGTGTATCCGCGTCCGTATCCCAGGTGTCTCTCAATGCCTCAGCGACAGCGTCCTTTGCAGATGCTTGTGTGGATACGGCTACTGGGGGTAGTGGCGGTCCACTAAAAATAGGTTGTATTACTGTTTCTGTTGCTGTGACTTGGGATAATAGGTCTTTGGTAAAGGCTGCTTTGATCTGTTTGAAAGCGGTTCTGTCTGCATCATTGTCTAAATGGGCGTAAATGAAATTTAACGTTGCTTTGGCGTACATGACATGGGGTTCGTTCCCCAGTTCGTTTTGATCGAACAGTACCTTTCCTTGGAAGAACTTCTCATAGCTGCCACCTGGAATGGTGAACTTTTTGGCCAATCTTTCTGCTTTTGTCTGATTGTTTTTGCTTTCTTTAATGGTACTTGGGTCTCGAAGGATTTCGTGACCTTTGATCATATTGAGCAATGTTTCTATTTGCGGTGATTGCGCGTTGAGTGATGTGGTGTTTTCTTGTGCTCGGAGTTCTTTGAATACCGTTTTGGCTGTTTTATCGATTGTTTTTCTTGTGCTGCACTTGGTCCCACTTTTGGTTCTGAGCTCTTCTGGGTACTCATTTTGAGGCAAACTTATGTTTTGTTGTTTGCTGATGGCCAGGCGTAAAAATAACTCACTAGTGTTGTGTGCGGTATGTGTTTTGGTTGGGTCTATAGGTGATGGTTGTGGTTGGTTTATGGTTGCTGTGGGATTTGGGTTTTGTCGTTGTTGTAGACTTGGTAATGGGTTTAGCGAAGGTGGGCTACCGATAGGTCTTGTGTGCATTGGTTGTCCTCTTTTTTGTGATTGAATTACGTTTGTTTATAGTTCTTCCAAAATAAATTTTCTGGTTTTTCTATGCCTCATTGCTACATGGCAAAACCAGATGATTTATTTTGGATCGACTAATACAGTTAGACTTTGATTTGTGGTTCTCTGTTATGGGCACTTCTGATGAGCGATATTTGATGCTCAAATTCTGCCAAAATAGGCGGGACAGAAGGTCGGCTTTTTTGTACCAATTCAGGCCATAAATCTCTTTCTTCGATGAGTTCAGGTCTGTTTTCTAGTTCTGCTTGTGCTTCTAACATGTTGGTAATATCCTCCACCAATTGTTGTATTTCAGATTCTAATGAGTGAACATAAATTTTATAGCGCTGCGTATTGACACAGTTTTTCTTGCTGTATTGTCTGGTCATGATGGGCCCCCTTTTTTCATCCGGTACTATTTGTAG
>JAGYJO010000158.1 GCA_018402095.1 bacterium | reverse complement strand
CCGGACTATCCAATAGCGCATCTTTATCGCTGCGTTTTTTTGCAGACCAGCCCCCATCAATCCATGTCGGTATCTGCTTCAAAAAGTTCGCCCGCTCAGGATGTGGCATGATGGCCAAAACATTCCCTTGAAGATTCCCCAAACCAGCCAGGTTAGCATGCGCCCCATTCGGGTTAGTCGGAAAAGACCCGTCCACAGCACCCGTTGGATCACAATAAAAAACAGATCCCAATGAAGACAACGCCGCTACGGCTTTATCATTCAAAACAAAACGACCTTCCCCATGATTGATTGGAATCGGTAAAACCTGATTTTCCAAGCCTTGTAAAAAAATATTTTGAGACGATTGCACACGCACATAGACCCAGTCACAAATAAAACCCACAGGATGTCCATCACGGGTATTGTGTGCCATTGCAACATCGACTCTCGTCTCTTCCAGCATTGGAATCAAGCCAGCTTCAGCCAACACCTGACACCCATTACAGATACCAAGAACGGGCTTACCGGCTTCGGCCATAGCACGAACCCCGTCCATAATCGGCAGTTTTGCAGCGATAGCACCGGCCCGAACTCTGTCTTGAAATGAAAAGCCACCGGCGATGACAACCCCATCATAAGCACGCAGTTCTGCAACAGGCAGCTGCCAAGAAACAATATCAACAACAGCACCCGATGAAGCAACCGCTCGTTGGGTTTCATATTCACAGTTGGTACCGGGAAACTGAATAACTGCAATACGTACTAAGCCCATAATTCATTTCCTTTTCTAGCCAAATCACGCTCAACATTTACAGCAGCAATCATGCCATCTGAAACAGCGGTTGCAATTTGACGAATTTGTTTTGACCGAATATCACCAACCGCATAAACGCCCTTAATATTGGACCGCATACACTCATCTGTAATCACAAAGCCCTTTTCATCTGTGCGTAGTCCCTCGACAGCAAAATCTTTGGGAGGAATACGCCCCACATACAAAAAGACACCTTTAACATCCAACCACGTATGTTGCCCGGTCATACTATTCATAACCTTGATTTTTTCTACTTTATCGATACCAAAAACATCTTCCAAACGAGAATCCCAAATACACTGAATTTTAGGATTGTTTAGAATTTTTTCTTTCAACGTTTTGACGGCTTTAACCGTATTAGAGTGATGAATCAAATAGAGGTGGTCTACAAATCCAGACAAATAATCAGCCGCATAGCAGGCACAGTTTCCACCACCAATGACAGCGACCGCTTTGTTCGCATAAAAAGCGGCATCACCTTGTGCATAATAGGAGATTCCACGTCCAAAAAAAGAATTCTCAAAGGGTTTGTCTAATTTTTGCGGCTCTAAACCATTCGCCAAGATAACAGCCTTGGCGTAATAAATATTGCCAGTGTTCGTATGAACAGCTTTTGGTGCCATCGTATTGTCCGCCACAATTTGCTCTACGGTTTCAAAAGAAACGTAGCACTCATGAGTCATTACCTGTTTTTCAATCGTACGGGCTAAATTTTCACCTAAAACACCTTCTTGATACCCAAGCAAGTTTTCCACATGATAGGACATTCCTGCTTGCCCCCCAATCACAGCCCTTTCCAAAATCAATATTTTCAACTTGGCACGGGCGGCACAAATAGCGGCAGAGCTTCCCGCAGGACCTGCGCCAACAATAACAAGATCAAACTCTTCCAGGTGTTTAGGAATCAAGCGAACAGGTTCTAAAGCAGTTTCGGAATACACAAATACTCTCCTAAATTTGGATTATTGAAATCTGTCTGCAGACAGCAAAATACGCGCTTTACCGGAGGTCGTCACTTTCCCGGTTTTTGAATTAAACAAAATTTTATCCCCGGTCAATTGATCTTCGCCTTGTCGAACAATAGGCGAGCCCCAAAAAACCAATGTCTGATTTTCACTATCATAAGAACCATTGTCAGCTTGTCCATCTATATTTTGATAATAAAAACGAACATTTCCAGTCAATAAAATACGCTGAGTAGACCCATCAGCTACAGCCTGATCCGCAGTGATCTTTAAATCACCTCTGTAAACCGATACCCCACGGGTAAAGTCAATACGCTGCTGACCCTGATCATAAAGTCCATAAGGGCCCTTCAATTGAATATCGCCCTGTACCGCATCCACGTTCCCTGACGTGATCAAGATATTACGCTTGCTATCCAATTCGAATGTATCCGCTTTGATCTCCAAGGCTTGGCGCTGCGACAACGCGCAGAGAAACGTAGGGCAAAACGCCATTAAGAGTACAAACGCCAAGAAAAATCGTAGGGAAAAAATATTCATGGTAGTATTTGATACAGAAGTTTACACACAGAACCTGAGGGTGTAAATCACAGCAACAGACAAAGGAATACCCCTATGATTAGAATACTATTAGCAAGCCTCTTACTATCCATGCCTTTACACGCCGCGATCATTACACTGTATCCCAGTTCAGACACTTATGTTTATGAAAGTTATACGGTGTCACTTTTAGGAACAGAAAAGGGCCTTATATCGACACTGCCCAGAAATATTTCACCTGTGGAAATTTCTGCACCCGGACTTATAGGCGCTAATTTTTTTCCAGAATTTCAAGAAGACTATTTTCTCAAAACCCGCATTGGTGCCACTGTCCGTTTGGCCAAACAAGCACCCAATGAAAGCAGTTACCTATTCAAAGGCGTCTCAGGCAGCAACTATATTTTACAACGACAAGACGAAGTCATTTTACTTCCCAAAGATACACCCCTCATTTTTGAAAAAGCAGACTTTCTACACACAGGAAGCCTCCTTCTTCATTTTGCTAAAAAAGCAACACCCACTGTTCAGTTGGGATACTTCACACCTAGCATCACCTCTGAAATTCGTTACCGACTCAATTATGAACCCAAAACAACAAAAGGGATGCTCACCTCCGAGGTTTGGATAGACAACCAATCGGAAAGAACCTTCTCTGACAGCACCCTCACCGTCAAAGTGGGTAGTTCACCAAGAGACAACGTACAACCACATAGATCTATGCAGCTATATGCCTCTGACACCCGACTCAGCAAGGAGCGGCAACTCGATGAAGGTGAAATCGTTTACGACCTCGCAACCCCAGTATCGTTACCGCCTGGAACCACCACAACAGTTCCCTTTATGCCAGAAAAAGGCATTTCCGTATCCACACTATACAAAGTTGAGTTTGGTGGCACACAAGAAAGCTTTATTCCTCTCAACAGAATCCTTCGATTCAGAAACACCACAGGCAAAGCCTTGGCCGCCGGCGATGTCTATTGTGTCACAGATGGTATTTTGCAGCGGATCAGCAGAATTCCTGTAACCCTACAAGATCAAATGGTAGAAGTGGATAATGGCAAAGCATTCGCACTTTTAGGTAGAAAAACATCCGGTCCACTTCAAAAAAGTGACAATGCACCGGAAAGCGAAACCAAAACAGCGAGCACCATTACCATCAGAAACGAAGGATCAC
>JAGYJO010000157.1 GCA_018402095.1 bacterium | reverse complement strand
TGATTTTCTCTAAAACACGATCACCTTGCATCAAGCCCATTTCCAAAACCCATTCAGCAACCGCTTCATTTAAACGATTAACCAACCCTTCATGCTTCGGGAAGTGAAATGGGTTCAATAGTTCACCTTTAATAGATACTCCCTTTTCAGTTCCCATATCAAAAGAAAAATAGTCCTCTGGCATAAAGCCCATAGAACCTGAGCCGCGAGGCCTCTGCACACGACTCGCTGTTGAAACACTGTCCGTATCTGAATGGCTATCGACACGGGAATCATCTTTCCTATCCAAAGCAACGTCAGCGCGAACAACTGACGTAGATAATCTTTCTTCACCTACTGGAAGAGGTGGCTTTAGGCCAGACAAAGGTGCTTCTGAATTCAAACTTGTCAATATATTAGGTGGAGACACTGCAATATTTCTATAATTAGTCATTGCATTTAATTGTATCTACAGATGGGGAAATACTCAAATGGAATTATAATGATATAGGGAAAATAAAAGAAAAAAAAAATAGTACACCTAATTTCTGAATAAAACCGAGACCGAAGACTTTTTACATCGATGCGCTCACATTTTTTACGAACACTACTATTTCCTAGCAACCGCCCCATGCTACGCTACCCCCATGCTCCACATCGCACTCCCCGTACTCGATGACCTAGACGGTGTCATCCAGCTTTTGGATGATCTCGAAGGACAAGCCACGCCATATCAGCTATGGGTTTGCGTCAACCAACCCGAATCTTGGTGGCAAGACCCCGTTCTCATGAAGCGTGCCCAACGAAACCAAGACATGCTCAACTGTCTGCATCGCTGGAATGCCCCAAACCTCCACATTCTCGATCACAGCTCCCCAGGCTGCGGGTGGCCCGCTGGGAAGGGTGGGATTGGCTGGGCGCGAAAAGTGCTCATCGATGCCATTATGGCTGTCGCACCACCCCATGATTGGATCATCAGCGTCGATGCCGACACCCGTGTTTCACCGAATTATTTGACAGCGGTACACACACTGCAATCAACCAAATGGCGTGCAGCGGTCATCCCGTATTGGCACAGAGAATCTGACAACAAAGAAACCAGCATCGCGGGCTCTCTCTATGAAATATATCTACGTATATATAGGTTGCAACTCATCGCCGCTGGCGCACAATTTCACATCACACCCTTAGGCTCGGCTTTTGCTGTGGAAGTGGGGGTCTGCCAAAAAATATCAGGGCTCACGCCAAAAGCCGCCGGAGAAGATTTCTATTTCTTACAAAAAATCGCCAAATACACAGTGATCAAAGATACAGTGGACACAGTCGTCTACCCTCAGATGCGGCGCTCGGATCGCGTTATTTTTGGTACTGGGCCAGCTATCACCGATATCGAAGCAGGCCGCTTGGCAGACTATCCACTATACCCCAACACCCTATGGTCCGATGTCCGTAACACAATCGCAGATTTTCCAAAGCTGTGGGAGAGAAATCAGCCGACACCTATGTCGCAGTGGCTAGAGAAACAGCTCAAAACAGAGGATCTCTGGACACCGCTGAGACAAACATTCAAAACACAGGATCGGTTCATCAATGCCTGTCACCAACGGGTAGACGCCTTGCGTATCTTCCAATATTTGCGACAACGCTGGGAAACCTGGGAAGGGGAACGCCGATTACCCCTACGAGAGGTATTACCCGAAACAGCTCTCAAATCTATCGATAGTGACTTTCAGCATCAGCACCCCTCGGGGCTATCACTGGGTGACCTACGACGGTTACGGTTGCAGCTGTTTGATTGTGAACAAGCGGCGAGCCTTTTCGATTCCGACAGAAAATACTTACCGATTACCGGTAATAAGGATGATTGAAAAATCTTTAAAATGGGCATATCTTGTACATTTAGTGCAATTCGTACATTAAGGAGATTCTGATATGGGTTTATTATCAACTTCCGAAGCAAGAGAAAACTTTTCAGATATTGTGAATACCGTTGCTTTTGGGAAAGAACGACAAATTGTCAGCAGACGTGGTAAAGAGCTGGTCGCCATTATTCCGATAGAAGAATTACGTTGGTTAGAGAAATTCGAGGACTATATTGATCTCAAAGATGCGAAGGCTGAGCTTGAAACGATAATAGAAAATGGATTTGAGTCTTGGAATGCTGTTAAGAAAGAACTTGGCTTGTAATCAATGTATCAAGTTCATATTTCAGCAAAAGCAAAAAAACAGCTATCTAAAATTGAAGTTATAGCCCGTCATAAAATAGCCCGTAAAATTGATGCTTTGATTGCAAATCCAAGACCCAAAGATGTCAAAAAACTATCGACGTCAGATGATTTTTACCGTATTAGGGAAGGTGACTATCGCATCATATATTCCATCCAAGATCAGCTACTCATCGTCTTGGTGATTAAAATTGGACACAGGCGTGATATTTATCGCTGATTTTTTAGTCGCCAATGTTACAAAAAATCAAAAAGGGGAGAGGTTGCAGCTGTTTGATTGTGAACAACAGGCGAGCGATTGTTAAACGAAATAGTTCTCTACCGAAAATTGATACTGCGCCATAAACAATTCTTTAAAGTATCGTAATGAATGTTGCTCATAAAAAATCAGCATGGCTTTTTTGTAATCAACAGGATCAACACTGCGGTAGGAGAGGGGGCAGGCCCCAGCCTCATTTAAGAGCGCGTTTCCTACCAACCGGCCAGTTCTCTTATTGCCATCCATAAATGGCTGAATATACGAAATAAGCAAAACAGCGGTGAGTGCCCTATGGAAAGTATCTTCCTGTGCATTAATACAGCCAACCATCCGTTCAAGGTTTTCTTGGATTTGATGGCTATTATCAAGCGGCTTATAATTTGTCCCCGTGATCCTAAACAGACCTTGTCGCAACCCATGACTAACGTCCAAGCCATCGACCAGCAGTCTGTGAATATCTTCTATCTTTCGAAGTGTTAACTGTCTATATTCTTCAGGATTCAAAAGGCAATAATCCAAAGCAAGCTTATGATTGCGTATCATTTGCGATTCTTCTTTTGTCGTATTTGGGGCCAAACGATCATGCGAAAGCAGCGCTTCTGTATCTAGGCGCGTATAGGTGTTTCCTTCTATTTGAGATGATTTCCAGCTCAATTCAATGGTCAGTCTCTGCCATTCTCGTTTTTGTTGTTCAAGAGATAGGGCCTCTTTGTTTTTTTGATACTGATATTGATCTCAAAGATGCAAAGAATGAGTTTGAAACGATAATAGAAAATGGATTTGAGTCTTGGAATGATGTTAAGAAAGAACTCGGTTTGTAATCAATGTATACCCATCCCAAAATGAAACCGGGTACGCGTGGCTTTCCAAATTGCTCTAGTCACGTATGGGGAATACGCTCCTGCCGCAATTTGAAAACCGGGTTTCATTTTGGAACGGGTATAGACACGTCGAAAAATGACGTTTTTTTACGACGTTTTTATAGTTGTATAACCCTTTTTGAATTTGATGGAGGCTAGATAAATAACACAAGACTGCGGTGTGTGAAAGTGTTTCCCTATAATTGT
>JAGYJO010000156.1 GCA_018402095.1 bacterium | reverse complement strand
GCGCGGTACGCACCATTCGCATCCGAGAAGCCATGGCCGAAAACCTCCCTACCGTCACCAAAGTATTCTCACCAAGTGAAACCATGCGACACTTCATACAGCCGGGCATACCACTTTCTCCATCGGGGGATGCCCGAAAAGGCGCCGTTTTATTTCTGGGCGGAGATCCGTTGTACAGCAAGCTCTTGGCCTTCAAGTATGGGCTCCCCGCCTATGGCTACTCCCACAACAACAGATCCTTGGGCTGGGGCATGACCAGTATTCCACAAAAAGAAATCGGGGACCTCATGGCCGCTTCTGTACAAGCTTTTTTGGACAAAAACCCAAAGTCGCCGCCAGACACAACCCCACGGGTTACCTTTTTCAGTGGGTCACGACCCGGCCATTTCTCCGCGTACTTCCCCGTGTTGGCCAAGACACTATGGTTAATTTATAAAAAGAACCCCGACATTATGCTACAGGTACAGCTCTCACGATTTATAGACCCAACGATGCGGCACCACCTCTTGAACAAAAACCCACTCCCCCCCTCTGCCATCCTCACCCCAGCCAATGCAGGGCTCAGTACAATGGCCAGTAGCGACTTGCTCCTCACCGTTCCGGGCACCAATACCGCAGAGGCCATGTATTTGGGCGTCCCCATGATTGTCAGTGTCCCGCTGAATTGGCCCCACCTGATCATCTTCGACGGACTGTTAGGCCTCATTGGAAAAACACCCGTTCTGGGTACTTTGTTGAAAAAATTGGTCATCGCTATTTTGAAACGAAAAAAACGGTTTTACGCGTTGCCAAATATGAAAGCAAACGCAGCGATTGTCCCTGAATATGTCGAAGTGGTCACCCCAACCCACCTCGCAGAGCGGGTCCTGAACCGCATCGAAGATACGGCTTGGCAAGAAGAAACACGAAACAAACTGAAGACATTGGACCACGCCAGCTGGGTCCCTGCAGATCGATTGATCCAGTATCTCCTATTTGGGTCCTTGATTCACGAGATGTCTCAACCAAAATTGTGAGCGCTCTTTTCAGGGGATGGGGTTACGCCACCCCATCATTTTTTCGGAGTCAAGAGATTGGTCAATGTCGTCCGATCCGGTTCACTATAACTACGTGCAACAAGATCCATAACGGACATTTCTCGACCACTAGAAAGCTTGAAATTCGTCGGTATCTCAACATTTGGATACGTCAAAAGCACTTCCAAATTGGCGACTGGCGCCGCAGTCAAAAGGGCTTGCACCAACAACGGGTTTCCCGTTTTAGCATGTTGCACGTTCGGATCCGCACCCTGTGACAACAAGCTTTCTATCATCTCCGGCTTGGCTGTTTTAGAGACTACCGCAAAAAACAAGGGCGTAACACCGGCGGTATTTGTCGCATTAATATCGACACCCAAAGAAACCAAAGGCGCAATATAGGTAGCCTCTTTCTCAAAATTAGCGACATGATGCAATAGGTTTCCACCCAGTGAGTTTTTTACTTTTTGCAATTGTTCTTGGGCTGCCGGTGCTTGCGCAAAGCCATCCAGTTTATCCAAGATGGCAGCCTTCACCGTAGAAACAGATGCCCCATCTCGAAAAGCGGATACCGCAGCAGAAAGAGATACCCCATTAGGCGAAGCACTACTAACATTTTTCATCATATTCAAGTTCCCTCTATTATTAACATTTACACTCATCATACACCCCTTTATTTGTTTAACAAAATAGAACAATCAACCATCACCTGCTCTGATAATTTGTACAAGCCTTCGGCAACATCCTTCAACGATGTATCAGCCGTCATCTCCAAACCAAGCTCAGCCGCAGAGCGAAGTAATCGCGCCTGACAAGCCTCTGTTTTTTCAGACCCTGACCGAGAGCTCCCCCGAACCACCTGCAAGTCCGCCGCAACTTCTCTCAAGAGGGTAACCTGTGTCTTCAAGGCTTGTGCTTTTTCGTCATCCGCAGGAACACCTTTCATCATCAATGCACCTTCAGCAGAAAAGGCCATTCTAAAGAGGTATTTCGCCCCTTTGAATAAAAAGTCCCCAGGCTTAGATTCATAATGGTGTTTGTCTTTGACAAAGTCACCAAAATTCTCCTGCATGCTACTGCCCCATGTTTCAGGCTCTTTGAGCACAGGAAATTTTTCACACAAGGCCTCCATTGTAGAGTCAAACCCATCCGTACCAAGACTCTCATGCACCTTGTCCATTTGAATACCGACCACAACGACACCCAACGTGGATTGGCAATAAGCAGGCTCGTTGGCATAGACCAGCGCTTCCATCTGCGCAGACACAGAGGCCACGACAGATTCCTCATAAGAACTATGAATGGCCTTTAATTGATCCATCAATAGATCTGCTGCATCGCCATCTACCCCGTTAGAACTCAGCAACGTCGCTATAGCCTCAAAATCGCCTTTTTGAAAAGCACTCAGCAAGTCTTTCGCCAGGCCAGGATTATCCCCTATAGCGGTACTGATATTCCGTTGAACCCCATTTTCTATAGCCCCCATTTCATTAAACCGTGCCTGCGCATCTTCCAGCTTGGTCTCATACAACCGGTTCATCGCCACCATTTCCAGTTCAGAGTCGTTTTCCAAAATCTGCTCTAAACTATTCAGCTTAGCCTTCAATACAGGACTAGCAGTATCGCCAAGTGCCTTGATACTATCAAACTCTGCTGTGAGTTCACTTTTGATCTCGCCCATTTTATCTTGAATAGCGGTTGCTTGTACCAAGGCACCTTCAAACGCTTTTGTAAATTGATCCCGAACAACGGCAGCATTTGTATCCGACAGCCCCTCGCAAGCTCTTTCACCCAATGTATCAAAGGCAGCCTTACCAGCACCCAGATCCCCGTGTTGCAACGCGATGATGTTTTTAGCGACCTTCATCAATCCTTTGGTAGCATTGGCATCCAAAAGTTGGGCTTTGGCTTCAGGATTTGAAATCACAACACCAAACTTCAGAATAGAGTGCGCCGTATAGATATTGGTATCAAACATGGTCCCGAGCTCTTTACCAAAAACATCCTGGGATCCCTGATTGATTAATTTCACAAAATCAGCTTCGGACACATTGTCATAATTACTCATAATTGCGGTAGACATAGAATGGGTAAATTCCACTTCCAACGCGCGTAGATTGCGAAGCATCGTCGGATCGTTGGTGGGGTCTTTGCTGTATTTTTCAATAGCCGTGAACCAGTTACTACCTGATTTTTGTAAGGCCTTCATCGTATTGCTTCGTTCGAAATCACTCAAGGGGGTTGTGCGAACACCAGGGTCCTTCACGGCAGACAATACAACTGGTGTTTCATCTTGAGAAGCCGCAACCCACTGCTGAGACCAAAACGATTTTGTATCGGCCAATTGGGTCGCCCCATCCTTTATCGTCATGTCACCCGTGGTTGGTTTTGCGACAAAGGTCAAATCTCTATCAGAAGTGGAATTTGTACTACCTGCCACGATCAAGGTGCCACCATCCATAGCAAAGGTATTCCCTCTCGTCGCTATATTAGACGCTACCGTTTCCCATGTTCCAGTCAGCGATGTAGTAACTGCC
>JAGYJO010000155.1 GCA_018402095.1 bacterium | reverse complement strand
ATGCGAGTCCTCCTAAAAATGGCAACTGTCTCCACAACAGTCACCGCATTACAACGGCCCTAACCGTAGCACAAAAGACGCTCCCAAAACAAGTAAAGGCGGCACTTGTTTTGGACTCAAAAGTAAGCACTTCCTAGACGGGGGGCGCAGGAAGCGGAGCTCCCGAAAAAAACACCTTTCTCTCAGCTTCGCTGAGAGAAAGAAAAGAAGTTTCAAAGGGATTCGCCCTTTGGATCCCGTTCCAGCGCCCCGTCTAGGAATCGATTACGCTCAAAGAGCCGCTTCACTGGCTATCTTAAGCCTCCAGCGTTATACTGATTTTAATTGTAAAAAGGAGCAGGGATATGACGAGCAAAAGACGCGGCCAAGAAAAAGCCAGAATCATTCAATTCGCAGACGAAAACAAAACGCTCCCAGATGGCAGCAAAATAATCTACGCAGAAAACGAAGAAAAAATTGTGGTCTATCAAAAATTTCCGCTCGAAAAAGGGACAACCTATGTCTACGATCGCAAAACAGGCAATATTACCATCAATGGAAAAACAGGCACCCTTCAAGACAAAAAAACAATGCTCAGACTCAGCAGCTATATGCTTCAAACGGCCAACGATGTCGAACTCGTCACGATCACAGTCAATGGAACGGAGATATAACGATGGGATTTATCCAACCACAATCTATAGGTCCACGCCCGACGCCCCAATCGTCACAAAGACATGAATCACGGGCAAACCTATCTACTGAAGTCATGGGGATCTTGAATGACATTGGCGTCAAACAAATCCGAACCATTCGCATCCAACAAGGCCGTCACATCCTCCCAAACCTCAAAGAACTCGCCACACTACCTCTCACACATGATCAACAAAATGCCCTCCAAGGATTGGGGCTTCACGGCGTTCTTCTCGCCATGTTTTCCGAAGAAACCGACATCAACTACAAAGAAACACTCAAAGATCTACATGAGCACCTTTTAGGAAAAGAACAAATCGCATTGCTGCAAGATGCCTTTGGCATCAAAAGCACGCCAATCCTATTGGAAGATGACAAACATAACGGTGTTTTTCTACTCCAAGAAAGCATCAAAGAGCTAGAAGAAACCCGACAAAGCTAGACGCAACAGCCCAGCATCGGAGGCTCGTAAAATAGACACCCCCCTCGTTTTACGATGTTACCGAAGTCACAGATTGCCATTTCTCGGTCAGTGCGGTGTAGCGGAGATACATAAACTGGACGAAAATCGTGCAGATGAATCATTTCGCAACAGAGCCAAAGTTAGCCTTCTGTAAAAATCCCCATAGCCCTAAACTTCGCATAACGGTCATCACGCAGCTGATCGGCAGACTGTGAAGACAATACAGACAAGTCCGATAAAACCTGTGTCTTGATCGCAGTGGCAACAACGTCCCAATCATGATGCGCCCCACCCAAAGGTTCGGGAATCACACCATCTGCAATCCCAAGCCCAACAATATCTGGCGCTGTAATCTTGAGACTCTGGGCCGCAACATCGGCCTGCTTCGCATCTCTAAACAAAATAGAGGCACAGCCTTCAGGAGAAATAACAGAATACACAGCGTTTTGAAGCATATACACGCGGTTGGCGACACCAATTCCCAAGGCCCCACCAGAACCACCTTCACCGATGACCACACTCACGATAGGCACACCGAAACCCATCATTTCACGAAGGTTTCTAGCAATAGCTTCCGCTTGACCACGTTCTTCCGCCTCAATACCAGGATAGGCACCAGGGGTATCAATCAAGGTCACAATCGGCATCTTGAGTTTATCCGCCATCTGCATCAAACGCAGGGCCTTACGATAGCCTTCAGGGTTTGGCATCCCAAAATTCCGACGAATATTTTCCTTCGTATCATGGCCTTTTTGATGCCCCAGCCAAACAACACGAAAGTCACCAATGCGCCCCAATCCACCGACGATAGAAGGATCGTCACCAAAGGCACGGTCACCGTGAAGCTCGATAAAATCGTCAGACATCAAACGAAACAGGCTCAAGCTATCTGGTCTATTGGGATGTCTGGCAATCTGCACAACCTGGCTAGGCAGCAAATTATGATAAATATCCTCACGCACAGCGGCTGCACGCTGTTCTATTTTTTCAATTTCAGAGGACAAGTCAATGTCACTCTCTCTGGACAATTTTTTGAGTTGCTCTATTTTGTCATAGAGTTCGCCTAGTGGTTTTTCAAAAGCCATCAACTTCATGAAACAGGGCCTCCAAAGGACAAGTCCAACAAGGTTGCTAAGGTTTCACGCAACTCACGACGATCAACCACACGGTCAACCATACCATGGCTCAGTAAGAACTCAGCACGTTGAAACCCATCTGGCAGTTTTTGACGAATGGTCTGCTCAATAACACGCGGACCCGCAAAGGAAATGAGGGCCCCAGGCTCTGCCAAGTTAAAGTCCCCCAACATCGCGAAACTCGCAGAGGTTCCACCCGTGGTTGGATCGCAGAGAACAGATATATAAGGGATCCCCGCACGACCCAATCGCTCAAGAGCGCCACTCGTTTTTCCCATTTGCATAAGGCTCATAATCCCTTCTTGCATCCGAGCGCCACCCGATGCGGTGAAAACGATCACGGGACAACGATTTTCCAGACCACGTTCAATGGCTCTGGTAATCTTCTCTCCAACAACGGATCCCATAGAACCACCCATATATGAAAAATCCATAACAGCAATACTGACCGGTTTACCAG
The DNA here is from genome assembly GCA_018402095.1 of bacterium. GTDB lineage: Bacteria > Margulisbacteria > Marinamargulisbacteria > SXXA01 > SXXA01 > M30B43. The sequence goes on along the minus strand of JAGYJO010000155.1, from coordinate 866 downwards.
CCAACAGCGCCAACCCAGAGACAACGGCATCTTTTCGTTTTGTTTTTGTTTGTGCTTTACGAATACGATCCACATAACTTTCGGTATCTGAAAAACCCAAAAAGTCTGTAGGACCCAAGTCTTCATCACAAGGGACAAAAGAACCAGGATCACAAATCAAGGCAACACGATCCATCGCGGCCATTCGAAAATGGAAGCTACATTTCAGACACACATGTGCATTGTCCTTCAAATCCTTTTGAAACAGGATTTCCTGACACTGATCACATTTTATCCAGAGATGCCCCGGGATATTTAACTTTTCCGTTGTGTCTACGGTATTTTTCTCGCGTTTTGCGAACCAATCGATAATTGACATAGATGAAGTTATTTCGGTAGACTTTGAAGTCACTATATCGGACTCCCGATTTGACTGTCAAACCAGTTAACCCGGGTGGAGTTGTGGTTGAGCCCAAGATCCCTAAAAAGCAAGTTGATCAACTCGCTGAGGATCTGCCGTAGAACTAATTTGTGTAATTTAAGTTATAAAGTGAGGATATTATTGTGGCAAATCTTAAAGCATCAAAAAAAGACATTCTGGTAAACGCAAGAAACAAAAAGCGTAATCAACACTTCCGCTCCAAAATCAAAACATTGGTAAAAAAAGCACAAGCAGCTATTTCTACCAAAGCGGAAAACAGTGAAGCCTTGGTTCGCGACGCACTTCGCACCATCGACAAAACAGTCACCAAAGGTGTTATCAAAAAGCAAACCGCTGCGCGTAGAAAATCTCGCCTAGCACGTGCTCTAAACAAAGCCGCTCAGGCTTAGTTTTTGATGGCTCCAACAAGGGGGGCCTTGCCCATCAATCCAGAAACCCCAGCGAT
>JAGYJO010000154.1 GCA_018402095.1 bacterium | reverse complement strand
GGCAATGGCACAAGCACACGGTCATTGGGATTTCGCCCCCCATTGATACCCAAACTCTTTAAAACGTCTCTGTCTTTTTGAGCCAAAACCCCCACGATTTTATAGGCATCATTGGCAACAAAAAGCGTTTGATCCAGCACATGAAAGGTCCCAAACAAACGCATGGCCAATGTCTGACCTATCACACACACCAATGGAGACAATCCCATATCCGCATCATTGAGAAAACGGCCTTCAATTAACCTGTCATTTTCTATTGCAAAATAATCTGGCTCGACATAAAGAATTTCACCCTGTGTCTTTTGTTTTTTTTGACTCACCCAAGACGTCCGAGAGACCACCCCTGAAACCGCATGGATATAACGAGAAAGATGCCGAATCATCTCAATATCATTGTCGGTGATTCCCGTACCAGGAACAGAAAGGTCCTCAGAAATAGCCTTACTCACGTCCCTGTAAATCCATACGGTTTGCAAACCAAACGTTTTGATTTCATCCAGAATCATACGCTGACCATTGACCCCCACAATCCCCATGACCAAGACACCCATGACAGCAATGACAATTCCCAGCATGGCCAGGATGCTTCTATTGAGATTGACCTTCAAATTATGACAAGCCATTTGGAGTGTATCTCTAAGCATAGCAAATTCTCCCATCTGACATACGGATCTGTCGTTGGGCATGACTGGCAACACACGAATCATGGGTCACAATCACCATGGTTTTCCCTGCGTGATGTAAGCGTTTCAAAATCTCCATAATGCCCTGTCCCGTGATCGAATCCAGGTTCCCCGTAGGCTCATCAGCTAGCACAACATCTGGATCATTGACCAAGGCCCTTGCAATGGCCACCCGTTGCCGCTCACCACCGGATAGCGCCATAGGTAAATGATTCATCCTGTTCGCCAATCCAACATCATTCAATATATGTTTGGCCTTTTTTTCACGAAGCGCTTTGGGGCACTCCGAATAGACCAAGGGCAACATCACATTTTGCAACGCCGTGTAATGTGAAACCAAATGAAAATTCTGAAAAACAAAGCCTATTTTCCTATTACGAATATCCGCAAGCTCGGCATCACCAAGATCAGAAATTTCTTTCGAATCGAAAAAATACCGACCAGAATTAGCCTGATCCAAACACCCCAAAATACACATAAGGGTAGACTTACCTGAACCAGAGGGCCCTACAATACTCACCCACTCACCTCTATGAATATCCAGATTACATTCCGACAAAACACTCAAGGTCCGAGATCCCATCTGGTAACGTTTAGAAATCTACGGAGCTGCACTATGGCAATAACACCTGGTCTTCCGGAGATAGTCCCGGGACCTAATTTCAATATCTGCTGCGCCACGCAGGCCCACCTCAACATGTCGGCGAATTTTTCCTGGGGTTTTGAGCCGCCACAAAGGTCTCTGCCATTTTCTATCCATGTCGCCTGAATAGGCAGGGTATCAATCTGGGATGCCCGCTCCGTAACACCCGAACCGTCACCTGGCCCCAGGCTTGGCCCATACTGTCCGTCACTGTCAGCGCCAACCCAACACGCATGGCATAGCTCTCCTCTATTTTTCTAAAATAGGCTGAATATAAGCAATTCGTGATACTTTACCATCGGAACTTGTGCTGCGTCACCGGAAGCAAACTCTGCCCCACACGGATATAAGGCGCATCAAACTCTTTGACCTTAATCTCTACTTTCAGAAGAAAAGGATTCATGTTGCATCATCGGTAGTCCTGGGCTTAAACGGCTCCTTTATCCACCATCACAGCCGCCACTTGAGGCGCCGTGAGAGACATAATATGTATTTTCCAAAGCCAATTTAGAAGCTTCGAACTGGGCCCGTGCAACATCCAGCTGCGCACTGGCCATGGCCGCCTGCTGCTCTGCTTCTGTGTACTCAAAGTGAGAAATAACCCGTGATTGCAGTAACACACGTTTGGCATTCACAAGTTCAAGACTATGCGTATAAGACAGTTCTTTTAATCGCAACTGACCCACGGCCTCCTGTAAACGTTGCTCAAAAAGGGCCCTATCCAAAACAAAGAGGGTATCACCCTCATTCACCCAATCCCCTATGCGAACAGAGATATTACGAATTTGACCTTCAGATTTTGCAAAAACTGTGTACGGATATTGGCTCTCCAAACGACCCCGAATATTGACCGTGGCACTCAGGTCCTTGGTCGTCAACGATACCGTCGATAACGCCACGGGTTTTGGATTTAACACAAACACCACTACCCCAAACAGAGTACAAAAAACACCGGCAAGAAACATCCATTTCATCACCGTCATTGAGGGCTCCTTAAGGCGACATAAAGGTCCATTTGATAGGTAGCTTTACACCACGCCAACAACGCCAAATCCACCTCAATCGCCAGTTCCTTGATCTGTAGTTCACTTTTTTTCAAGCCAACGTCTGCATCCTCCAAGTCTTCGTCCGTCACCTTATGCACCGTTGCCAAAGCACGCTTGTCCGCCAACAATTGATACGCACGAAAAATCGTTTTTTCGGCACGACGCAGTTGCGAGATAGCCTCATCTACCCCATGTCGCAAGGACAGAAGAGAAACAGTTTTCTCCTGACGCACCTCGTCATACTCCAAACGAGACCATTCCTGGGACAAAGAGGCTTTACGACTCAGCGCAACGTCTTTAAACCCATTAAACCAATTCCAATCCACATGAATCGCAGCGTAAAAACTGCCATAGTGCAAATCCCAACCAGCTGTTTTCAGATCACCATCATCCACATTGAAATAGTTCACCCCTGTACGAAGATAAATCTCAGGGTAAAAACGACTGTCCTGAATAACCTGTTGTTGCTCTTTTTCTAAGGTCTCCAATTTTTTTTGATCCAATAGCAAATCCAAGTCTCTATCAAAATCAGCCAATTGCGACCATAAAACCATGTACTGACGTGAATCCAAGACAGAAACTTGGGGTCCCTTGTCTTCCCCAAGCGACTGTATCACAGCCTTTAATTTCGCATACTTGAGAACCCGATCTCTTCGAGCCTTTTCTGAGTCTGCTTGATGCATCAATAGATCCAGAGAAACATCCAAGTCTGACATCGCATCCGTAAGCCCTCGATCTTTTTTTTGTGATGCACGATGCCTTTTTACATCCAAAAACGAGACCAGAAAATCAAAGTACGCCTCAGACTGATACGCACGAACATACGCCCAAAAAGCACCTAAAGCATCTGCCAAAAGTCCTTGCCTGAGAACTTCACGGGATTTTTCAGCCTCCGTCACCTTTAATGTCTGTAGTGCCAATAACGCATCAATACGTCCCCCCGAATACAAAACTTGGGTCAACGACGTATCCAAACTTGCACTGTATCTGGACGGTTTGACAGGATAAACAGATACCATATCAGGACCTAACGCAATGTTAGCCAAAGCATCTCTACCGGAGACGTCATAGTCCGTATACGTCAGTCGGTACTGCGTATCCACCTTTGGTAATTTCGCTGCCCATGCGGCCTGAAGATCCGCTTTTTGCATATCAATCAAATAAGACGACTGCCGTAACTGCACCGAATTTGCAGTCACAGATTCAGCAACACCACGCATAGTCAAAACAGATCCAAACAACGGCAATGGCAAAAAAATATGCAAACCCACCAATACACCGTAAAAACAAAGATTTGTGGATCTT
>JAGYJO010000153.1 GCA_018402095.1 bacterium | reverse complement strand
TGATGTGGCCAAGTTGGATCAGGTTTTTGAACATATTTTGAACAATGCATTGACCTATACCGATCCCAAAGGCGCGGTGACGGTTGACATTCAAGAATACGATTGTTACTTTCGGGTTTTGATCAAGGACTCGGGTCCTGGTATTTCGCCAACCGATTTGGCTAAAATATTTACACCGTTGGAGCAGTTTCATCGCACGTATAAGCCTGGATCTCAAGGCGTTGGTATGGGACTCGCAGTGTGCAAAATGCTTGTTGAGCTTCATGGTGGCGCGATCACTGTTCAATCAAAAGTGGGTGAAGGGACTGAGTTGTCAGTGACTTTGCCTAAATTAAAAGGGTATTAAAATGGCTGAAGAAACTGTCGTGAAACCAACTATCTTGCTTGTCGATGATGAGCCTGCCATTGTTGAGATTCTCAAAATGAGATTGGAACATCATGGCTATGATGTAATTGAGGCCTATGATGGGCAAGAGGCATTGGAGAAAGCACGGAAATTGATGCCTTCATTGATCCTTTTGGATGTGATGTTACCCAAGTTGGACGGCTATAAGCTGTGCAAATTGCTCAAATTCGATGAAAGTTATGCGCAGATTCCAATTATCATACAGACCGCATTGTCTCAGCCAAATGATGAGCGAATGGCCTATGATAGTGGTGCTGACGCCTATTTGGCGAAGCCTTTTGAGACCACGGCGTTGTTGTCTGCGATTGAAACCTTGTTGTCCAAATCAAAGGTGCGTTCTTAGTTTTTCCTCATTGGGTTTGGGTCTTTCTACCCCTTGGGGGGAGAAAGACGGTTTCTGGTCGGTACCATATCCTGCAATAACGCTGGGGTGACCAGTCGTGGGGTGATCAGGACCACCGTTTCTTTTTTGACCGTTGTCGTACTTGTTTTTTTGAAAAGATCCCCCAAGAAGGGAATGTCTGAGAGTAGCGGGACGCCTGTGTTCTCTTGGACTTTTTTCTCACGAATGAGGCCTCCGATCAGTACCGTTTGCCCATCACGTACGAGCACCGTTGTTTCGGCTTGTGTGGCATCTTCATTGGGAATGCCCGTTGCACTGACAGTGCCTTCTGAGACTTCGGGTTTGATTTCCATCGTGATATCCCCGTTGTCTGCGATATGTGGGGTGAATGTCAATTTTGTGCCCACTTCAAGAAACTCGATACCTTCGGAGACGAAATTGCCATCCGTAGAGGACGTCGTGGTGCGGTATCCCAAGCGTTGGCCTGTAATGATTTCTGCTTTTTTGTGATTAATCGTGAGGATTTTAGGTGTGGCTAAGAGCTCGATGTTTTGATTGGACTGTAACGATTCCAAGAGCATGTTGAAGTTGCCTTCGATAATATTGAGGAATAGTCCGCTGCCATTGTCTGTGACGTCATTGGCCAATCCATTTTGTTTGATGGTGGTACCATTGGGTAGGGTGGTGTTTGGGCCAACGCCAAAGATCTGACTAGAGTCTCCTTGAACATCCATAATGGCGACTTCTACCAACACTTGTGCGGGGCGTTGATCCAGTGCTGCGACGACCTGTTTGATACGCTCTAGGTCGCCACGGGATGTTTTGATGATCAATGTATTGGAGATGACATCGGTGGTAATGCTGCCTTTTTCTGACAACAGTTGTGCTAGAGGGCTGCTGAGATCTGTGGCTAATGCATAGTTAAGTTTGATGACTTCCACAGGTGTTTGTTTGTAGACATAGATGATGCCGCCGTTCGTCATATGCCAATCCAAGCCTTGGGATGTCAAAATGGCATCGAAGGCATTGATCAGATCCGTGTCTTTGAATCCAAAGCTGATTTCTCCTTGGACGTCTTCGTTGGCAATGATGTTCATCCCAAATTCCAATGAGAAAAACTGTAAAATATCGCGGATATCTGTTTTGGAAAAAGTCATACTAATGGGGGCTTTTGATTTGTGTATGCTGTGTTTGAGTAGGCTCATTTGGGCGTCTTTTGAAACGATGGCAGATAGACTCTGCGTGGGGCTAATGGCTAGGATGCTGCCAATGAGAATGCCCATAATCAGGTGTCGCGTAAATCTGTGTTTTTTTGTGTTTTGTATAGTCATAAATTGTGTCTTTGGTATCACTTTGAATCAAACTCCAGCCGGAAAATTATGCCACGGGAATCACTGAAGAAAACCCGTTTTGGTACGATTTTTTGTATACGATACTCTCCGATATAATCGCCTTCTTGGTGCATCGTAGCATCAATCATAGCGCGGTACCTATGTGCTATTTTGACAATCCCATTGAGCGTCAGTGTCTCTATTTGAGGGAGACTTTGGACGTTGGTGGCACCACTGTCAAAGTGGATGTTGACTTTGAAAGGGTCGGTTTGCCACTGTCTTTGATCTTTGGCCATTGTGGGTATGCCTAACACGCTGATGCAGAGTGCCGTGGCCAGGTATGTACTGAATCGTATGTCGATCATGGCGTGTCTCCCGGATAGAGAGAAATACGAACTTTGGCATTTAGAATGGTTAAGGGCCCAGCTGTCTCTGGTGTGAGTGATATGCTGATGGGTTCGATGACAATGGGGAGTGCGTATAATGCGAATAAAAACTCGCCAATGTCGGCATAACGACCTGAGACTTGGATGGTCGTTGTATAGCTCTCACGATCAGTGTTTTTTTGATGTGCACTGAGCTGGAGGGTGCCTTCGTCACGCATGGGGTAGAGGTTGTGTGTGATGATTTCATTTTCGATGGCGGTGATGACACTTTCTTTTGTACTCACGAGATAGGTGTCGAAGGCGGTTTCTGAGTCTGTGTTATTTGGTGGTATTGGTGGGGCCTCTATGGGTAGTGGGGTGCTTGCTTGGGTGCGCAGTGTTTGTTGTAATGTTGTGATTTCTTTGTTCTGGAATTGATATAGTCCGATATAAAAAAGGATGGGGAGCAGCATGTAGGAAACAGCCGCAATCGCTAGCCAATGGCGAAAGGTGAGGTTCCGTTGTGCATAACGAACTGGTTTTCGAAGGAAATTTCTGATAGTAGCGGACAAGAGTTGTGCTTGGGTTAGCTTGGTCATGGCCAGTTACCCTCTATCTCAAACTGGGGCGTTTTTCCTGTGCTTTTTTCCGTATGGCTGTTTTGAATGTGGTATAAATCGTTAAGGTCTTTTTCGATTCCGATTAGGGGGGCAGTCGTTGTTTCTTGTATCAATTCACCCCGAACGCTGAATCCTTTTTCCGTGAATGTCATCTCTGAGAATAGAATTCCCTTTGGCGTTTTTTGTCCGAAGTAATGAACAATCTCCGTAACGGGGATGCGGGTTTTTAAGCGATTTTCGATGTCTTCGCGGTTGCGTTTTAGGGCTTTTTTTGCCGCTATTTCGGCTGTGTTTTTGAATTTTTGTGCGTTGATTTCGGCTGTGGATACGGGTGTTTTTTTTGCTAGTTTTTGGATCTCCATGTGTTTGGCGATGCCTATGCCGGCCAAACAGAAAAACAGAATTGCGCCCATTCCAATCACTTGTGGGGCCCATTTTTTGATGCGTTGGAAATTGACATATTCTATCGGTAACATGTTGAAGGGTTGCGGTCCGTTTTGTGGGAGTCCAGTGGCGATGGCCATACACACAGACTCTTCGAAACGGGATTCGTTTTCTGTGTTTTTTTCGGATAGCCTGCTGTCGTACTTCAACGTAGATACTGGCATCTTTAATTCTGTTTCAA
>JAGYJO010000152.1 GCA_018402095.1 bacterium | reverse complement strand
TATCGGTAAAATCGGGGGATTGGTGACAACCAATACAGGCATTTTTTCACGATCCAACAACAGTCGTACAATGACAGCTGCCGAAAAAGTAAGATGGTTCATCAATTTTCCCCAAAAATTCAATTTGGGAAACTGCGTACCCCACAACCGTTGTACCACAATATCCTCATACACCAGCCGTTTGGGAACAGCCTGACGGTCTCCTAATGTGGGATAACCACAATACACAGACACGTCAACACCTTCAGCCTGTAAAGCCTCCCCCAATTCCGTCATAGTCTGACCCGTGGATATCATTTCAGGATAAAATAATTGGGTCAGCACCCGTAAACGAAGGGTCATAAGTTACAACAACTCTGCGGCAAGAGACGCAATTTCAGACCTCTCGCTCTTGGAGAGAAACATGTGACCTACCAATCGTTGTCCCTTGAATCGCTCCGCCGTATAACTCAACCCATTGGAATTGGCATCCAAATAAGGGGTATCAATTTGCTCAGGGTCCCCAGTCAAAACAATTTTGGTTCCTTTTCCCGCACGAGAAACAATCGTTTTGATTTCATGGGGCGTCAAATTTTGCGCTTCATCAATGATGATAAACTGGTTGGGAATGCTACGACCTCGAATATAGGTAATGGCTTCCACTTCCAGCAAATCCGACTCCAAAAGAGATTCGATACGCTCTTTCGCTTTACCGAAACCACGCTCACCGTCTTCTTTTTGCAAAAGAAACCCCAAATTATCAAAAACAGGCTGCATCCAAAATCTAAGCTTCTCATCTTTTGTACCTGGCAAATACCCAATATCTTTTCCCAAAGGTACAACAGGACGTGCAACCAATAGTTTTTGATACCGGGGCTTATTTCCAATCACTTTGTGCAACGCACATGCCAATGCCAACAGGGTCTTACCTGTACCCGCCTGACCAATCAAGGACACCAGTTTAATATCATCATTGAGCAACAAATCAAAAGCAAAACGTTGCTCCAAATTCAACGGACGCAAGCCCATCGCTTCCAAATTCCCATTCACCAAAAAGAGTCTTTTCTTTTCCAAGTCATACTGTGCAAGCGCTGTCTTTTTTTCCCCTTTTAGAAGCAGATATTCATTCTCATTCAATATCTCGTTCGTCTCTAGTTCGTGATCTTTATAGAGACTATCGATCTGGGCATCGGTAAGAAACAGTTCACGCCAGCCTTTATACAGTTGATCGTACTCCACCAACTGTTTTTCATAATCTTCAGAAGCAACACCCAATACCTCGGCTTTAATACGTGCATTAATATCTTTTGAAATAAAAAAAACGGTCTGGCCTTCTTTTTGGAGCTTCCAAGCAATACCAATAATATGATTGTCATTACGAGACCAATCCAAATCTGGGTGAGGCACCTCTTTGGGTGAAAAAAGGATGCGCAAGGTTCCCCCATTTTTCATTTTCGCGCCGGCTTTAAGGGCACCTTTTTTGTACAATTGATCCAATTCACGCAACGTCTGTCTAGCGTGCACCCCTTTTTTATCTGGGCTGGATTTAAATTTATCCAGCTCCTCGATCACTATAAACGGAATCACAACCATATGTTCGGCAAAAGAATACAAAGCATTGGGGTTGTGTAACAGAACATTCGTATCCAAAACAAACGTTTTAATCATTTTCTTCTCCTACCTTCATCCCTTCCAACAAACAATACCCAGCTTTTATTTTGACATAAAGCCAAATCGAACTGTTTTTTTTCACAACATCTCGCAACCTAGTCATTTCCGAAGCAGAGACCAATACCTTATCAAAAGGCGCAGCCGTCACCGTTGAAACCCGTGATTTCCATTTTACAGGAATACGGAGATACAAGCCCTCCGGTTTATACGGACTCAACCCCATAGGTGTCACAACGGGTCCTTCTTCAGACAATTGTAGATACGTTTGCTTCGTTCCAGGGGGCAGTATCACAGGCCAAGCCGTTTCAAAGTCATCCATCCTAAATTGCAAATACGATCCTTGAAACGGACTATAGGGATCTTGAATCGTTGCCTTCATAAGATAAGATTCACCGAAAAACCGTACCCATTCATACACCAACACAGGCTTAGAAATCGCCACTATCTGCACAATCAAAAATAAAAGAACCATTTTCTTAAAACAATCAGAACGGGGTTCAAAACAAGACTGTATTTTCGAAAAATATGGAGAAGAAGGACCCTGAGTCGGCACCTCTGAGACAACAGGCGCTGGCGCCAGAACACCCTCTCGACGAACCCGTAAAAACACCCAAAAGCCAAAACCGCCCCCAATCATAAGCAACCCTCGCATCCAACTAGGAAAAAAGGACTGTACCAATAAAACACTCCCAATCATCACCAAGAGAGAGAGTCCCAATCCTCGTAAAAAACGATCCGATGACCATGCCAATCGCATAGACAAAGCAATACAGAGAACCGCATGGCAAAACAAAAGAAAGTGATGTCCATTGGGCATAAGCGATTGCAAATACGCCAACAACACCGTCCACATCAAAAACAAAAAAACAGTTACCCATGGACGCCATAAAAAAGGCTGAATAGCGCGACGCGTCAATGGACAACACTGACGTATTTCCCAAAACAAACATAGCGACAACACGCCAGACATCAGAAACATCGTCGACCACGCAATCGGAACAGACCACCACATGGCAAAAATAGCCCAAATCAACGAAACGGATAAACCAAGACGTTGTAAAAAAAGACGGACAGGTCCTGCCAACAAGCTAGAACCACCATAAACAAACAGACCCAACATAGGGAGATACCAAAAAGGGTGACAAAAAGGCCACAGAACAGTAGCCAAACACCCCACCCAAAGTACGTAGAGCCCTGTTTGCAACCATCCAAAACGAGCCGGCAAAAAATACCACAAAAGTGGCATAAGCCAATACGGAAACAAACCAAAAAGTACCGTTTCCGCAGGTGCTATCAGTGCACCTAGCAAAGAAATCAATCCGACAAATAGACTTCCCCAATCACTACGAAACCAAACCACCAAAGGCAATAAAAGCCAAACCAAGCAGGACAGGCTCCGCCACAATGGCATAACCAGAGGATATTGATAGGCAATCAAAAACATACCCACAATGAACGATACAGACAAAAGAACCGCAGAAATATCCCGACGCTGGACATCATTCAGTTCATTCACTGTAAAACGAGGGATCCAAGAAGGTAATCTGTTATACAGCAAAAACAACGCAAAACACTGAGAGATCCCAACGCCTACAAAAACAGTGCCCAATCGCACCGGCAACCACCATGTCGCCCATTGAGATGACATGAGCATAAGAATACCCACAAACAACAAAAAAAGAATCAGTAGCTGCCATGTGGTACGCCGAATACTTTTTCGACCGACACGGTGTCGTTTTGTTTCAAAATCGTCAATACTCTCTCCCTGATAAGGAGATATCAAACCAGCGTCAACCCAAGATTTTATTTTTTTGGTCAGTGGACGACCATTGCTCATGCGAGCAGCTGACCACCTTTAGCCCAATTTTCACGAGAAACTTCGTCAAAAACAATATACGTTGCTGATTCTGGTTTTTCGGCCACATCTTTCATCGTCTGTGTGACTTGTTTTACAATTTCTTGCTTTTGGTCTTTGGTCAATGATCCTGCAACACGAATAGAAATATACGGCATAATAAGCTCCTCGTTTTGAAACACAACAAAAAAACAGGTCCCTTTAA
>JAGYJO010000151.1 GCA_018402095.1 bacterium | reverse complement strand
TTTCCAAAAAATGAATATTCTACTCATTGGTTCTGGCGGCCGTGAACACAGCTTAGCCCTGGCATTGTCTCAAAGTCCCCGTCTCACAAACCTCTATATAGCGCCCGGAAATCCAGGTACCGCCGAGTGTGGCACCAACGTCCCTATTTCAGACAGCGACACCCAAGGCCTCCTGGCCTTTGCAAAAGACAAAAACATCGCCCTCACCTTTGTCGGACCTGAAGCCCCATTGGTCGCTGGAATCGTCAATCTTTTCCAAGAAAACGGACTCACCATCGTCGGTCCCGACCAGCTAGCCGCGAGACTAGAAGGTTCCAAGGTATGGGCCAAAAGCTTCATGCAACGCCACAACATTCCTACAGCCGCATATGCGTCTTTCAATGACTACAACGCGGCAAAAAATTATCTTTTAGAACAAAACACCTACCCTATCGTCATCAAAGCCGATGGCTTGGCGGCTGGCAAAGGTGTCACCGTCGCAGCCAATGAATCAGAAGCATTTAAAGCCTTAGAAGAGTGTTTTCTCGACAACCGTTTTGGTGATGCCGGTGCCAACGTGGTCATCGAAGCCTTTCTCAAAGGCGAAGAATCTTCCGTACTCGCATTCACGGACGGCAAAACCATTGTGCCAATGCTGGCAGCCCAAGACCACAAAGCCGTCTATGACAATGACAAAGGACCTAATACCGGTGGTATGGGTGCTTATTGCCCCGCACCAATTGTCACCCCAGACATGGTGCCTATTATCCAAAAAACCATTCTGGAACCCATCATTGCAGGAATGGCAGCGGAAGGCATGCAGTATAAAGGCATTCTCTACGCAGGACTCATGATCACAGCCGATGGGCCTTTCGTCGTGGAATACAATGTCCGCTTTGGAGACCCCGAAACGCAGGTTGTTCTTCCTTTGCTCAAAACCGATCTCATCGACATTTTCATGGCCATCGCTGAAACACGGTTGGATAGCCTACCCATTGAATGGCATAAGGGCTCATGCATCTGCGTCGTCATGGCTTCCGGTGGCTATCCCGGTGCTATGGAAACAGGATTTCCGATCACAGGTATTGCCGAAGCCGAAGCAACAGGGCTTTCCGTCATTCAAGCCGGTACCAAACTAACAGACGGTCAATTGGTGAGCAGCGGCGGACGGGTACTGGGAATCGTCTCTCGGCAAGACAATCTGCAAAAAGCCATTGATGCCGCCTACGCCAATATTGAAAAAGTACACTTCAAAGGCGTTCACTATCGCCATGATATCGGCCAAAAAGCGCTCCCCAAGTAATGACCAAAAAGCCCCTCTTTTTGACATTACTCTTGGTCGTGATACTCGGTCTTGGCCTCTATATCATCACGACCAAGACCGAAACACACCACATCTTGCATGTCTCCTACGACCCAACAAGAGAACTCTACAAAGACTACAACCGTATTTTCACCGCTGACTATTTTGAAAAGACCGGCCAAAAGCTGGAAATCAAGACAATCACATGGCGGGATCCGGCAAACAAGCCAGGGCCGTTATTGATGGCCTCGGCGCCGACGTAGTGAGTTTGGCATTGGCCTATGACATCGACGTCATCGCCAAAAAAACAGAAAAACTCCCCAAAAACTGGCAAAGTACCCTACCTAAAAATAGCGCACCCTACACCTCCACCATCGTCTTCCTCGTCCGCAAAGGAAATCCAAAAAATATCCACAATTGGGACGACCTCATCAAACCTAACATCGCCATTATCGCCCCAAACCCAAAAACATCTGGGGCCGCACGTTGGGCCTATCTCGCCGCTTGGGGATACGGCCTACACAGTGGTAAATCTGACACAGATACCAAAGACTTTGTGGCAAAAGTCATTCACAACATCCCCGTACTCGATTCTGGGTCTCGTGGAGCCACCACCACCTTTGTCGAACGTGGTGTCGGCGACGTCCTCCTGGCCTGGGAAAATGAAGCGCTACTCGTGCTCGATAAACTGGGAAAAAACAAATTTGAGATCATCTACCCCAAAGTCAGTATCTTGGCCGAACCGCCAGTCGCCATAGTCCAAAAAAACGCAACCGATCACGACGCACGAGAACTCGCGACAGCCTACCTCGAAGGCCTCTATACACCAGAGAGTCAGCGCATCATCGCACAGCATTATTATCGCCCAACAGACCCGACTGTTTTGGCAGAATATCACGAACAATTCCCGGATATGACACTGTTCAGACTAGAAGATTATTTTGACAATTGGTCCGAAGCACAGCACCGGCACTTCGACGACGGCGGCAGTTTCGACCAAATTTTCGAAAGGAAATAACCCTATGTTGACTGTTTACGGATACCGCGGTTGCGGCACATGCAAAAAGGCCTATACCTATCTCAAAGAAAACAACATCCCCTTCGAAGAAAAAGCCATTCGCGAAACACCACCTAGTATCTCTGAACTCACCATGATGCTCTCCCAGTATGAGGGCAAGCTCAACAAACTATTCAATACATCCGGCGGCACCTATCGCGAGATGAATCTCAAAGAAAAGCTCCCAACAATGCGCACCGAAGACGCACTACAACTGCTCCACGAGAATGGCAACTTGGTGAAACGGCCTTTTGCGATTTTGGGGGATAAGGGGGTTGTGGGATTTAAGGAAGAGGTTTGGGATGATTTTTTGGAAAAGTGATTTGTCTCCGGCATAGTGTTATGGAACAAAAATAACGCTATAGGGCGTAATGAATTACGCCCCTACAAAAAATCAGAAATAAAAGCGCCAACATCGGTCCTATTCAAAAAATGGCGCCACCTTGTTGATCATTGATGGGGAATTTTTAGCAGAGGGTTAAAAACCGTGAAAATTGTAAATGCGATTTACAATTTTCACGACTATAGCATCTCACAAATACGCAACACCCCCCACCCACATCAAAGCCCCAGCCCCTACTTCCACTTCGATGAGAACACCCCCGTCTGTGTCGTGCAATGTGGCACCAGGCGTCACGCCCAAAAGTGTTCTTTTGAACTCACCTATCTTCATACCTGCTGGCGCTGCAATTTTCACGTAGCCTTTGAGCCTATCGATCTGACGATTTTCACCCGACGTCGCCATGGCCTGAACCTGACGACAGAACGCAGTCCAAACAGCTGCAACCTCCGATTTTTTGGGAGATAGCGTGATCCGCATACTCCGTGGTTCCATCCCCGACATCGTGGTTTCAGAAGGCCCCATGTCTTTTTCCAGCTTGGAAAATGAAAAACGTTTCCCAGTCTGTAAAATTTCCGAGGGATTGAGTTTGGGCATAGCCGCCCACGTATCCCTGCCAGCTTCCCAACGACACATATGCCGGAAATTGGCCGGAATAATATCCGCCTGACGTCCTTCCAAATGAAGCTTCGCGGCAATAATACGGGTCATTTTTTCTTTCATATGTTGCTCTTGTGGGTCTTGGGGATTATCAGATCTGAGGTTGATGAAATAATGCGTGGCCATAGACAGCTGTGACCACAAAATCTCTTGGCGTTTGTGAAGTCGGTGTTCGTCCGTTCCCGACTCTAAGTCCGCATCATTCGCAAACCACTCTGCCAAATCGCGTGCATACTCCGGCGTGCCACTATTACCCTGATCAGGAATACTCGACCACCGCTCATCCGCAGGATTCAGTACCGCAGAAAGAGACCTCACATAAGTACGTCCTGGCCAAAAGGCAATCCCCGCAGCCCCACTACCGTCTCCAATCCCCGTGAT
>JAGYJO010000150.1 GCA_018402095.1 bacterium | reverse complement strand
AAATCCTTGCCCCCTTGAGGGGGGCGGGGGGTGAATCTGAATACATCTGGGAGGAAGGTTGCCTAACGCAGTTGAAATTCAAAAAGAAAACCGTCATGCGTAGCGTGCCGGTGTCTCGTCAGCGCTGGCAATTTCGAGATCAGTATATGTTTCATGGCTATAGGGAGGCCTCTCATGTTCATTAGCAAAGTCATGTTGACGTCTCTCAAAGAGGCTTTGGCTGGATCTTCACGTCTGCGGGCTATAGACAATCTGTATCATCAGCATCAGATACTGTGGACCTTGTTCCCAGATACGCCAAAAGGCAGCATGTCTTTGTTGTTTCGTCAGGAATACGACAAACCCTTGGGATTTATTGTGGTGTCAGAAAAAGCGCCAACAAAAAGTCCGGGCTGGGAGATTCAGACAAAGCCATATTTGCCAAGATTTAATCATGGCGATGTGTTGACCTTTAAATTGACCGCAAATCCCGTTGTGACGAGAGCTGGGAAACGTCACGATTTAGTGATGGATGCGATTAAGACGTTGAAGCGTGAGTTTGCTGGGATCGGATCCTCCGAAAATCACAAAAAAATACAGCCAGATAGAATGGTGATTTCCCGTGAAGTTGGTTCAGATTGGATACGGGATAAAGGCCAAAAACACGGCTTTGAGATTTTGCGTAGCGAAGCTGAATTTGAGGGTGAAAAAGAACAACTGAACATTACTGGATATACCCAACATCGTTTTGAAGGGCACGGAAAATCGATTCGTTTGAGTACGTTGGATTTCGACGGTGTGTTACGTGTGACGGACCCTACATTGTTTCAGAAAATAGTGTTGCAAGGCTTGGGGCCTGCAAAGGGGTTTGGGTGTGGGTTGATGTTGGTGAGGCGCTATTCATAAAACTATTGTTTTTATGAATAGCTTTTTTGAGGAGTTAAGAAATATGAGATTTTGGTTGTTGTTTTTATTTGTAATCATTTCATATCACTATGGGTTGTATTGCTTGTGGCCGCGTCTGTTTTGGAAATGAAAAAGACAGGAGATTTATATCTGGTGACGCATAAGAACCGATTTCTTGATACATGTTTAAAGATCTTTTTTTATGCCATTGCACTTGCCTTTACCTTCCTTTGGACCTCATTTTTGTGGGGTATTTTTTACAGTGAGGGAAATCTCACTTGGGAGATCCGATTATCGTGTTTCTTAATTGGGTTGATACTTCATATTCCGTTTGTGTTGCTGACATTGCGTATTCAGAAACGATGGCTTCGCATGTCGTTAGCTATTGTTTTGATCCCAGTCTTATTGGTGCACTTTGGTTTCGTGCGTATGATGGTGGATAGCTTGTTATTGGCGGGTGGATGGGCCTTGTGTGTCGTTGGTGTTTCTTGTTATCAGTTATTCAAAGGAGCTGTACATGATCAAAAATCCAATTAAATCGTACGTTGATCTCTACAGACAGGAGGCATACGTTTATTTTGATCAAAATATTAGGCGGCTACCTATAGACGCTTCGGGTCAATTTGACGAATCCGGAGGTGGGATGCGCAATAACGATGCGGATGCATTTAGGCACGCCTATGTCAGTGGTGCGATGACACAGCGATGGGGAGAAAAGATTACGGAGCTTTTGGGCTTGGTGGTCGAGGTGTTGGGTAGAAATCCTGAAGCCGAGAGAAATATGGATTTGTGGAACAATGCGGTTGGTCGTAAATACGGCAAAAAGACGAGATCCCTTGGAGATTTGGCTGCACATTTGCAACGGGTGCTTGATGCTGGAGAGCTGATTGTTTCATTAAATGATCCCCGTAAATATGAAGGAAGATGGCGCTACTCTATTGATTCTTGTAAGCCTGTTGTTGTTATAGAAGAAACGGATACTGGGCGTAATCAGTTGTTTTTTGATCCTGTTACAGGCGATGTTTTGGATAGAGAATATTTTGTTTTAGCAATTAAAAATCAGGAATATTCTGGATATCGTGTTGCACTTATGGCGGGTGTTGAAATACCTGTTTCAAAGTCAGATGATAGTTCTGACAATAACCTAGGGTAAGTTTATGCTCCCACACCTTCGCCCCATTCCCATCAAAGACCGTGCGTCGATTCTCTTCATCGAATACGGCAATATTGATGTCATCGACGGTGCCTTTGTCGTGGTGGACAAGACGGGGGTGCGCACCCAGATTCCCGTTGGGAGTATCGCCTGTTTGATGTTGGAACCAGGTACTCGCGTATCGCATGCGGCAGCGGCTTTGGCCTCCAGGGTAGGAACGCTGTTGATCTGGGTAGGAGAAGGGGGCGTGCGGCTCTATGCTGCTGGACAACCAGGTGGTGCACGTTCGGATAGATTGCTCTATCAGGCGAAATTGGCCTTGGACGAAGAAGCTCGGCTCAAAGTGGTGCGCTATATGTATGAAATGCGTTTTGGGGAACCGCCGCCAGCCAAACGCAGTGTGGATCAGCTACGGGGTATCGAAGGGGCCCGTGTGAAAGAAACCTACAAATTATTGGCGCGTCGTTACAAAGTGCCATGGAAAGGGCGTAGCTACGATGTGAAAGACTGGGACAAAGGGGATGTGGCCAATAAATGTATCAGTGCGGCAACCGCTTGTTTGTATGGGATTACGGAAGCAGCTGTTTTGGCGGCGGGATATTCACCGGGAATTGGGTTCATTCATACGGGGAAGGCCTTGTCGTTTGTGTATGATATTGCGGATATTTTCAAGTTTGACACGGTGATCCCTGTGGCATTCAAAATAGCAGCCCAACAGCCACCGGAGGCAGAACGTGCGATTCGGAAAGAGTGTCGACGGATTTTCGCTGAAAAGAAAGTGTTGGATGAGATTATTCCACGTATTCAAGAGGTGCTGGATGCTGGTGGTCTAGAACCGCCAAAGACTCCGAAAGGTAGCCTTCCCATCGCGATAGCGGCAGGTGATACGTTGGACAATGACCACCAGCGTGTTTATGGAGAGATGTGATGTTGGTGGTGGTCACGGAAAATATTCCGCCACGGTTACGGGGCCGGTTGGCGGTGTGGCTACTGGAAGTGCGGGCGGGTGTGTATGTTGGATCTGTGAGTGCCAAAGTCCGGGATATGATTTGGGAAAACTTGGAAACTGGTGCAGAGATGGGTAATGTGGTGATGGCGTGGAAGACCAACACGGATTCAGGCTTTACTTTCAAGACATTTGGGCTCAATCGGCGTATTCCCGTAGAATGGGATGGTATGCAATTGGTACAATTTGCGAATGAGGCTTCGGATGTTTTGCCGGAGTCTTTGGATGGCGATGATGGGTGGTTTGACTGATGGTTATGGGGACCAAGTTCTTTGACAAACAAGATAAGGATAGGGGAAGATTCGGTAGCCTTCAAAATCGCCTACCGAGTCTTTTTTGCTGTTTTCTAAAATTTTCTGAGTAGGAAATTTAGTCCGTTCCCCACGCGAGTGGGGATGACCCGGGTTCTTGGCGTGTCTCAATCTGAGGTCAGAACCGTTCCCCACGCGAGTGGGGATGACCCGAGAGATAGACGCAGAAGCCGCTAAAAATCTAACCGTTCCCCACGCGAGTGGGGATGACCCGCGGGAAAGCCGCCTCCCCAAATACGTGTCGTACCGTTCCCCACGCGAGTGGGGATGACCCGTACTCTCCGAGCTTAAGATCATTCAGGGCACACCGTTCCCCACGCGAGTGGGGATGACCCGCATTCGTGGTACCGGCGATGCCGCCGGTTCTGCCGTTCCCCACGCGAGTGGGGATGACCCGGGAGCGTTGAAG
>JAGYJO010000015.1 GCA_018402095.1 bacterium | reverse complement strand
GAGAAAGGCCAAAGGAAAATTTCCTTTGGCCCTGTTCTTGCACTGTCTGCACATACCACAAAGGTTCCATTTCTCAGCCAGTACAGTATGGGACTGTTGCAAAATGTAACCACTTCCTACGCCAGGGGGCTTAACAGGGATTCACCTTCATAAATCTGCCTTTGGGCAGATTCAGCCGGTCAGCCTACATCCCTGACAGCGCACACCTCCTCGGTGTACGCTTTTTCCTCCTTACAGTCGGCGGGATTCCGGTTACGTCGCAAAGCCTCCTCACCTTCGAGATGCCTCAGGGACCAGCTAAGCCCTTTGTTAATCCTCCACTTTCGCTCAGCAAAGCTGAGCGAAAGAAGTTTTTTCGGGGTTTTAGGTCACTGAGCGCAGCCGAAGTGTCGCCCCCTGTACCTCCCCATCTAGGAAATGATTACTATTTCTCGGACTTTCCGAGAAATACAGAATAGGCCTGTTACAAAAAGGCGTTGTAGGAAAGGCCCAGTGTGTAGAAGTTTTCTTGGAGATTGTTGCCCATATCCAAGATAGATGCGCGGAACTGAAGGTCCGGGTAGATCGAAAAGCGTAATCCTGTGTTGAGTGTGTATTTGCGTCTTTTGCCGATCACATCCGCGAGTAGAGAAATGCGGTTGTCCAAAATCCACTCTGCGCCACCCATAACAGACGGATCTAGATCTGAGCCTTCTTCGAATCCAGCATAAAAGCCAAAGTGACCACTGACGCCGCCTTGGAATTTTTTCGAGGCAATCATATAAACGCCTGTGCTGTTTTTGGCACCCAAGTTTTCGGCGCCAATGGCAACCGAGAGAGGAAATCTTGTGTTGTCAGACATGAGATAATATTTTGCGTTTACGAAAACACCTTCGGTGGGGACGCTGCCGCCGACGATGCCGAGCTCGACACCTTTGAATTCTCCGAAGTTAAACTTGAAAAAATGCTGCTGCGTACCGTTGGATAGCTTGTAATCCAGTGCAACGTTCATTTCTTTGTATTGCAAAGATTCCGCCGTTGGGACGACGATGAGGCCTGTTGGCCCATTGAGGGTTGGCGCTGCCATGAGGCTACCAGCGACGAATACACTACCTAGTAAGATTATTAATTTACGCATTTTTGCTACTCCTGTGTTGTTTGTAGAGCTTTCGAATAAAGGCTTCTTTTTGTATTTCATCTCGGTGATTCCAGGCGGGGAACCCTGAAGAGACTTGCCCCTCTGGCACATCTTTGGTGACGCCTGCTTTGGCTGCGATAATGGCACGATCGCCGATGGTAACACGGCTAACCCCGACTTGTCCGCCAATCTGTACTTGATTTCCAACTGTGGCACTGCCAACAAATCCGGACTGGGCTGCGATCATGGTTGCCGCCCCAATGACGGTGTTGTGAGAAATGTGTACAAGATTATCTATCTTGCTGCCGGTGCCTATTTGGGTATCCCCAAGACAACCGCGATCAATGGTACAGTTCGCACCGATCTCCACGTCATTGCCGATGACGACGCGCCCGATATGCGGCATTTTGAGTGCCCCGTTGGGGCCTGGTACATAGCCAAATCCGTCGGAACCGACCACTGTGCCGGCATGCAGAATGACATTGTCTCCGATTTGGGTGTGCGGATAAATTGTCACGCCAGGATAAAGGAGGCAGTTCTTCCCGATAACGCAGTTGATTCCTATCGAAACGCGTTCTGCAATCCATGTTTTTTCGCCGATCTGCGTCTGTGCGCCGATGCTAGAAAAGGCGCCAATGGCGAGGGTGTCTGGGAGCTGGGAAGTGGGGTCAATGGCTGACATGGGGTGTCTGGTGAATGCGCGCTCTTGTGTTGGATAGAGCAGCGCGAGTGTTTCTGCCAGTGCTTTTCGTGGGTTTTTGACGATGATGTGTGGGGTGTCAGTGTCTATTTGCGTGTCGACGATAGCGGCTGCATACGTGATCGTTTTGAGCCTAGATAATTGCTTGTGCTCTAGTATGAATACCAGGTCATGAGCGGTCGCATTTTCCAAGGTGGCGACGTGTTGAATTTGCGTGTCGGGACCTGCAACGCAGGTCCCTCCCAAGACTTGGGCCAAATCCTGTAATGAAATCACGTCTTATTTATTGAATTTTTGGAGAACAAATTCGGTGAGGTCAAACCCACCGGCGTAGACCACGCGTTTGTCTAGCACAATATCAATGCCATATTCTTTGGCAACTTGGCTGGCGACATCCATAACGCGTGAGTAGAGACCTTGTTGAACATCCATTTCATACTGCATGAGTTTCTTTTGTTCTTGGGAAACCTCAGCTTCTGCTTTTTGGCGCATTTTGTTGATTTCGTCTTCTTTTTTGTTTTTCTTGACGGCTTCTTCTATTTTTTCTTGGCGATCATCAACATATTTTTTGAATGTTTCACGACGGCTATTGATGTCTTCTTGGATTTTTCTTGCTTCTTTGTAGCTAGCGAAAAACTTTTCCATATCTAGGAATCCAACGTTGTCGGCAAAAGTGGGTAGAGCAGTCCACACAGCAAAAGTGCGGGAAAATAATAGTTTTGAGAGTTTCACAGGTCAGTTCCTTTCAAATATAACGAAAATAATAGCTGGTGTATCTGCGGCGTTTATTATGCCTTTTTCGAAGCCATTCTGCAATTCGTTCACGTGCGAGGTTTTTTTGTGAATTTTGGTGTAAGCGATTCCTACGCCAGTGGGGCTAAGTGGGATCCAAAGGGCGTCAGCCTTCAGTCTCACTTTTTGCTCAGCGAAAGCTGAGCAAAGATTTTTCGGGGCTTCGCCCCTGTACCCCCCATCTGGAAATGATTACGTTTTGGTGCCGTAACGTTCTGGTCCGTGACATCGGCGTCGTCTATAATGCGATTTTAATTCTAGTGAATTGAGGTGTCTGTATGCCATTTGATATTGATATGATCCGCCGTGTTTATCGGCAGCTTCCTGGAAAAGTAGCAGAAGCACGTACGCTCTTGGGACGTCCGTTGACCTTGACTGAAAAAATTCTGTACAGCCATTTGTCAGAAAAATTACCTGAAAATGCGTATTCTCGTGGTGCTGATTATGTTGATTTTGCACCGGATCGCGTGGCCATGCAGGATGCAACTGCACAGATGGCACTGCTCCAATTCATGCAAGCTGGACGTCAAAAAGTGGCGGTCCCTTCTACTGTTCATTGTGATCATTTGATCCAAGCTGAAGTAGATGCCGCGACCGATTTGTCTTCGGCACT
Source organism: bacterium (assembly GCA_018402095.1). Lineage (GTDB taxonomy): Bacteria > Margulisbacteria > Marinamargulisbacteria > SXXA01 > SXXA01 > M30B43. The sequence continues at coordinate 11,998 of JAGYJO010000015.1, read as the reverse complement.
CGAAACCAATAAAGAGGTTTTTGATTTTCTTTCTTCTGTTTCCAATAAATATGGTATCGGTTTCTGGAAACCGGGTGCGGGTATTATTCACCAGGTTGTTTTGGAGAATTATGCTTTTCCTGGTGGCTTGATGATTGGGACCGATTCGCACACCGTTAATGCTGGTGGCTTGGGCATGTTGGCCATCGGTGTGGGCGGTGCAGATGCTGTGGATGTCATGGCTGGACTGCCTTGGGAATTGAAGTTTCCCAAAATCATTGGGGTTCATTTGACCGGTCAGTTGTCCGGTTGGGCGTCTCCGAAAGATGTGATTTTGAAATTAGCAGGGATTCTCACTGTTTCTGGTGGAACAGATAGAATCGTAGAATATTTTGGTCCTGGTGCTGAGAGTATTTCTTGTACGGGTAAAGGAACGATTTGCAACATGGGTGCGGAGATTGGTGCGACCACCTCTGTCTTCCCCTATGATGACAAAATGAAGGCCTATTTGATGGCGACCAAGCGGTCCGATGTGGCTGTGTATGCAGATCAATACAGGGCCGAGTTGCAGGCAGATCCCGAAGTGTTGGAAAATCCAGCGTCTTATTTTGATCAGGTGGTGGAAATCAATTTGTCTGAATTGGAACCCCATATCAATGGGCCTTTTACGCCAGACAAAGCATGGCCTATTTCTGAATTCAAAAAAGCAGTTGTAGATAATGATTACCCTGCCACCTTATCCGTTGGTTTGATAGGGTCTTGTACGAATTCTTCCTATGAAGATTTGGATCGTGCGGCGTCTGTGGCCAAACAAGCCAAGGCTGCGGGAGTGAGTGTTTTGTCTGAATTTACGATTACGCCGGGCTCTGAGCAGGTGCGTTATACAGTAGACAGAGATGGTCAATTGGGTGCATTTACGGATATCGGTGGTGTTGTTCTGGCCAATGCTTGTGGCCCGTGTATCGGTCAGTGGAAGCGCCACAATGCGGATAAACAAGAGAAAAACTCTATTATTACGTCGTTTAACCGTAACTTCTCCAAACGCAATGACGGCAACCCCAATACCCATGCTTTTGTGGCATCGCCAGAAATTGTGACGGCCTTGGCCATCGCGGGACGTATAGACTTTAACCCGATCACGGACGCGCTTGTGGACGCAAATGGAAGTGCTTTTAAATTCACGGCGCCAGAAGGTGTAGAGTTGCCGGTCAAGGGGTTTGACGTCAAAGATGCCGGTTATCAAGCGCCATCAGAAGATGGTAGCCAAGTGAAGATAAACGTCTCTCCGACATCGGATCGTTTACAGTTGTTGGATAATTTTCCAGCTTGGGATGGGTGCGATTTTGAGAAATTGGCGTTGTTGATCAAGGTCAAAGGAAAATGCACGACGGATCATATTTCGATGGCGGGTCCTTGGCTCAAATATCGCGGCCATTTGGACAATATTTCGAATAACATGTTGATCGGTGCGGTCAACGCCTTTAATGGTAAAACCAATACGGTGGTCAACCAATTGCTGAAAACCGAAATGCCGGTGCCTGATTCTGCACGGTATTACAAACAACAAGGCCTAGGGTCTATTGTGATTGGTGAAGACAATTATGGCGAAGGGTCTTCCCGTGAACACGCGGCTATGGAGCCCCGTCATTTGGGTGTGAAGGTTGTTTTGGTCAAATCATTTGCCCGTATTCACGAATCCAATCTCAAGAAACAAGGGGTGTTGGCGCTTCGTTTTGCGAATCTGTCGGACTATGACCGTATTCAAGCTGACGATAGAATTTCTATTTCGGGTCTGACGACATTCATGCCAGGTGTTCCGCTGCAGCTTACCCTGCATCACGCGGATGGGACGGCCTCGTCTTTCCCCGTGAATCACACCTACAATGAGCCCCAAATCGAATGGTTCAAAATGGGTAGCGCATTGAATCTCATCAAACAAAGTTTGGTCGATTAGGTTTCTGCATGTCTCGATGATGTTTATTCATCTGCGTCTATGGGCACTATAGGCGCAGATGAATTTAAGATATGGAGGCAGTTTCAATGGATGGACAATCGTTGATGGTTCCCGCAGAAGGGGTTTTGGTTTTGGATGGTTTTTTCTTTTTTGACCGGACATTGTTGCAGCAAGATGCCCCGATTGTTCAAGGTCCATTAAGTGAAATTTATCGCTATGTAAGTGATAATTGATAAAAAAATAGGTTAAAGGCTCACTTCGGTGAGCCTTTTTTTTTGTCTAGACGGTTGTGACGTATTTATCTGACAATGCCGGTCATGAACGAAAGTACTGATATGTCCGTCTATTTGGAAAGTAGCTCTTATATTGATTGGCAGCATCCTGATGTGTTGCAAAAAGCCAGAGATTTGGCGAATGGACAATCGACAGACGAGGCTATCGCGAACGCTTGTTTTTGCTTTGTGCGAGATGAGGTAACCCATAGCTGGGACCATAAACGTAATCCCGTGACGTGCGCGGCGTCCGATGTTTTGGCCCACGGGACGGGCTATTGCTACGCCAAAAGCCATCTCTTGGCGGCACTGCTACGTGCGAATGGTATTCCTGCCGGGCTGTGTTACCAACGGTTGACCATTGCCGATGATGTTCCGCCTTTTTGTTTGCACGGATTGAACGCGGTGTATCTCGATAATTACGGGTGGTATCGCGTAGACGCGAGAGGGAATAAGCCTGGTGTGACGGCGTCGTTTTGTCCACCGGTTGAAAACTTGGCTTTTGCGACCCAACTTCCTGGGGAATGTGATTTTCCTGATATTTTTGCAGCGCCTTTGCCTGAGGTTGTTGCGGTGCTTTGCCAATCGACAGACTATTTAGAGGTTGCGAGAAATTTGCCGGATCTCAGGTGTTTTGACGTTTAGTGGAGCGCGTTAAATCCGCATTGAGCGTAACCACTTCCTACGCCAGGGGGATTCGCCCCCTGCACCCCCCGTCTAGGAAGTGATTACCATTGAGCGGCGTCTTATTCATGAATTTTGAGGGTTTCTGTGCTAAGCTTTTTGTGTTGCATTGGGTATCGGCTACACAAAGGAGCTCTATATGAAAACGACACTTAAAACCGCTTTGCAGGAACAATTTTTGGCAGAATATGAGTCCTCTTATTTGTACTTGGCGATGGCGGCCTATTTTGATCAATCGGGTTTTTCTGGATTGGCCAACTGGATGAAACAGCAAGCCAAAGAAGAATTGGCCCATGCGATGAAATATTATGATTATCTCATTTCACGCAAAGAAACTGTGACTTTTGCCGCAATTGCAGCGCCAAAAGCCAACTGGAAATCGGTAAAGGCTGTTTTCGAAGATGCGTATAAGCATGAACAAAAAATAACAGCGAGTATTGGTAAGTTGGCGGATGTGGCGTTGGATCAAAAAGACCACGCGACCTATGCCTTTTTGCAATGGTTTGTGACGGAACAAACAGAAGAAGAAAATCAAGTCGAGGATATTCTGCATAAATTGCAGTTGGCCGGAGACAATACCGTCGGCATTTTGATGTTGGATAGGGAGTTGGGTAGTCGGGCTTAATCATTTTCAGGGGGAGGAAGGCCTGGTCGCCTTGTAACTCCCCCTGCTATAGTCCTCCGACTTATGCAAAAACAAGAAATTTATGATCAGATATTACGGCGTAATCAAGCTTGGGTAGCACAAGCTTTGTCGTTGGATCCTGCATATTTTCAGAAAATGGGGGCGGATCAGGCCCCTTTTATTTTGTATTTTGGATGTTCGGATAGCCGTATTCCTATTCATAGTCTTACGGGAACGGCGGTGGGCGATATTTTTATCCATCGTAATGTGGCCAATCAATTTCGGCCCGATGATCCTTCGGCGTATGCGACATTGGAATATGCATTAACGGTATTGAAAATACGCCAGGTGGTGGTCTGTGGTCATGAATCTTGTGGCGGGATTCAGGGTGCGATACAAGATACGACTCTCCCCCATGTCAGCCGTTGGATAGCGCCTATTGTGGCACTTCGCAAAGAGAATGCAGGCATGCTCGATGCTTTAGGCTCTTTGTCAGAAAAACAAACATGTTTGGCAAAACTCAATATTCACCAACAAATTGACACAATTCGGAAGAGTGACATCTATCAATCGCTTTCAGACGCGGAAAAACCCCAGTTGCATGGCTGGTTTTTTGAAATTACAACGGGCAAGTTGACCGTCATTGATTAGCTTTAAGCGTGCCAAGATAGCCACGAAGCCGCCGAAGGTCTTTTTTGTATTGGAGGCTATTCGAACACGTACCATCTGGATCATGATTGTGGCCAATGTGGTATTGGCTATTGGCAAAGCTTTGGCTGGTTTTTTGGGGCATTCGACCGCGTTGTTGGCGGACGCGATGGAGTCCTTTTCGGATGCCGTGTGGAGCTTGGTGACACTGTTGGCGGTGCGCGTTTCCAATAGACCCCCAGACAGTGACCATCCCTATGGCCATGGCAAAGCAGAACCGTTGTTTGCGTTGTGTGCGGCCATGTTTCTCATGGCCAGTACGACGTGGTTAGGCTGGCATATTTGGCTGTCTCTGAGATCGTCGGCACTCACAAGGCCTTCGTTGTTTACGGCGTGGGTGTTGGTTGGGATCTTGTTGGTGAAAGCCATTCAGTTTGTATATGTGCGACGTGCGGCCAAACATGTGCGAAGTATTGCCCTAGATGCGGAAGCGCAACACCATCAAACGGATGCCTTAACGTCTTTTGCGGCATTGGTGGGGGTGTTGTTGGTGCATTATGGGCCACCGGCGATGGCGAAGGCAGATCAGGTGGCGGCACTGTTGGCAATTGGTGTGGTTTTCTATACCTTGGGCAAACTCTGGTGGGCCGCCTTTCAGGAGTTGATGGATGAACACCCCCATCATCCCGATATAGAATTGGCGATGGCGGTATTGCCGTCACAATTGCCGGTGCCTGCGGTGGTAGAACAGTATCGGATTCGCAAGATGGGTGTTCGGTATTATATCGATTTACATTTGCATATTTCTGGGGAATTGTCCGTGAGAGAAGGGCATGTCATTGCCCATCAAGCCAAAGATTGTTTGCGTGAGGCCTGTCCTATGGTTGCGGATGTGTTGATTCATATAGAGCCCGATTAATCTGAGCTGTCGCTAGTGTGGGTCGAAAGTTCCGAACCATTGAACATCTTGGGATAGTCGATGGCGCCATGCCGCAATCCCCTTGTTCACAAAGTCCAAAAAGTCTTGTGATGGTTTGCCAAAGGCATCTTCTGCGGTAGTGGTTAGGTGTCCGTACCGATCAAAGAAATCTGGATGCTTCGCGCGTGTTTTTGCGCAATTGAAGTGTGATTCTGATAGTTTGGCTTCGATCTTCTCATCTTCTGGAAAGTGACGCAGCGTGATCCAAAACATGTTTTTGTCATAGGTGATGAGTGTCACCCATTTGTTGCCCAACGCGTCATAATCAATGCGGCCCATGGGGGGCGTGTTTTGATATAGCCATAGGGCTGTGGTTTCTTCTATTTTCGGGAGGTTTAGTGTGCTGCCTAGTTGTATTTTTCGTGGTTCGGAGTAGGTTGGTTTTTTTGCGTTATACGTCTGAGTGATCGTGTATGCGTGTATTGTTTGGGTGTCGGCTGCATAGGTGGTTTCTGTTGTGATTTGGGTGCCATCTGTTGTTTTTTCTGTGACGGTTCGGGGTGTGTTTTGGGTGACGGTGTAGACGTTGTCATACAACCCGGTATTGATCACCAAGATGCCTTGGTCGATGTGGTTGTGGTAGGGAATAACACAGACTGCATGGGCATGGTCTGTTGTCTCTGGTTCAAAAGATTCTTCGATGGCAAGCATGGCATGAATGCCATGCTTTTTGAGGAAAGAAATGAATCTGCGGTTCACGCCGAAGCAGTTGAAATAGTGGGTTTTTGTCGATATCTGTGTGCTGGGGGTCATATAGAGCATGCTGAGTGAGCTGATCATGTCGAAGGGGTCGTCGGCTAAGAAGTCTGTCTGAAGATGGCGGAGTCTTGTGATGGCGGGCGCAATGTCGTGGGAATCGATGTAGATGGGCTCGGTCATGCTGCCTTTTTTGTGCTGTTGGATTCGGGTTGACCCATTCCGATATTGATTAATACCCCGACATAGAAGAGGCCCATGACCAAAGATGTGCCGCCAAAACTAATGAAGGCAAGTGGAATCCCTTTTGTCGGAAATACACCGGTGACAACGGCGATGTTGATGAGGGATTGTAGGGCCAATTGCAAGGTCAGTCCTGTGGCCAAATAGCGCCCAAAATCATCGGGTGCATTTTTGGCGATACGTAAGCCTTGTCGTAAGAGTAATCCGATGAGGGTGAGTACAATACACGCCAAGATTAAGCCGCCTTCTTCGCAAAGAATGGAGAAAATGAAGTCTGAATATTGTAAGGGTAAATAGTGATATTTGAGCTTGCTCTGTCCCAGTCCGGCCCCAAAAATACCACCAGAACCAATGGCTATAAAGGATTGGATGATGTGATAACTTTTGCCAAGGGGATCAGCAAAGGGATCTAGAAACGTTTTGATACGTTGTAGCTGGTAAGGGTGAATCAGCACAGAAAGAGAAACGGCGGATATACCTGCGATGGCCATGCTGGCGAGGTGTTTGATGCGTGCCCCGCTGACAAAGATCAGACACATCGTGACAACAAAGATGAGAATGTCATTTCCCAAATCGGGTTGTTTTGCGATGAGTAGCATAGGGACGAGTAGCACGGTGAAAAGTGGGAGGAGTCCTTTTGTGAGGCTGCCGATCTGGTCTTTCTTGGTATGTAAGAAATGGGCAATATAGACAAATATCGCAAATTTCATCATTTCTACAGGTTGAATGGTGATGGGGCCCAGCTGTAGCCAGCGTGAAGCCCCCAATGTTTTGACCCCGACGCCTGGGATGAGTGTGAGAATGACCAAGATCAAAGATCCGACAAATCCAGGCATGAGGAATTGTTGGTATTTGGCATAGGGAATGCGCCATCCGACGGTCATCGCGACCAACCCTAAGAGGAGATAGATACTGTGCTTTTTGATGAAGTAGTAGCTATCGGCGTAGTTGGCGTAGCCGACGTAACTGCTGGAGCTCAGAATCATGAGCATCCCAATAAAGACCAACCCAAAGGTGACGCCAAGGAGAAGGGTGTCTGGTTTTTTACGCATGGGGAAGGGCCCTCCCCCTGCCCCCTCCCAGGAGGGGGTGAACTATTTTCTGAGGGCGCGCTCCTGCGGAGCTTGCCCTCAGACTCCCAGGATCAAAAGGATGAGCAGCGAAGCTGCGAATCCTTTTAGAACAGTACGCCCCTCCTGGGAGGGGGTAGGGGGTGGGCATGTGTATGGGCATTTTTCGGAGTATATTACGAGACATCATTCATCCGCTCCTGGACCATATCCCGAAACACATCGCCTCGGTGCTCAAAGCTTTGAAACTGATCAAAGCTAGAGCAAGCGGGTGAGAAAAGAATCACATCGTCGGGCTTTGAAACAGACAGGGCTTGGGTGAGTGCTTCTGCGAGGGTCACCGTTTGTGCCAACGGGGGCAACGGGTGTTTCACTGTCCGTAACACCGATACAAGGCGATCCGCAATTTCACCAAATACCGTAATAGATGCGGCTTTTTCAGCGACACGTCTGGCAAATTCTTCCAAATTAAGACCTTTGTCTTTGCCGCCCAAGATGACATGCATGGGGGCCTCAAAAGCGGCGAGTGCAACGTCCGTGGATTCGGGGTTGGTGGCTTTGGAATCGTTAAATACACGACAGCCATTGAGGGTGCCTACCCATTCGATGCGGTGGGGGAGGGCTTGGTAGCTACTAAGCTTTTCCAAAATATGTGCGTCCGAAACGCCATAAGCTCTGGCAACCAGACCGGCAGAAAGGGCATTGAGGTGGTTGTGTTTGCCGATGAGGCCGAGGCAGGTTTGCGTTTGTGTGAGTGCGATGATGTCGTGATACAGTGTGGATGTTTCTGAGATGGGCTGCTTTTGGGCGCGGCTTTGTTCTGCAATATGGCGACTCCATGTATTTGTGGCATCGTAAATCACCACGTCGTCGGGTGTTTGTGTGGCGATCAGGCGTTGTTTGGCGGCTGCGTAACTCTCCATTGTTGGGTGCCTGTCGATGTGGTCGGGTGTGAGTCCTAGCACCACGGCGACATGTGGACGTAACGTGTTGCAGGTTTCTAGCTGGTAGCTGCTGAGTTCGACCACGATTTGTTCGGGTCGGGATGTTTTTGTGTCGGGCGTTGCGACATATTGGATGAGGGGGATGCCAATATTTCCCGCCATAGGGCAGTCCAAAATATGTGCGATCATGGCGGTGACGGTGGACTTTCCGTTGGTGCCGGTGATGCCGATGATGGAGGGGGGGCGTTGTTCTGAGATGAGGTAGCGATACGCGAATTCGATTTCGGAGATGATCTCGCAGGTCACCGAAGGGAAGCTTTTGGGAGGAATGCCGGGGCTTGCGATGACGATATCGGCCTCTTCTGGTGTGACAATCAGGAGTCCCAGATCTATCGCTTTTTGGGTCACCGCCTTGGCTGTCATGCCGGTTCCTAAAATGCCAATTTTTGAGGTCTCTGATAGGATCATTTTAGACTCAGAAATATCAGGAGACAACCAACTCTAACCCCCAAAAGAGGTGACAACGGTTTTTTCTGAAAAGCCACTGAGCTCAAAATGATGGTGTAGCGGGCTCATTTTGAAAATGCGTTTGCCGGTACGTTTGAACCAAAAAACCTGTATGACGACGGATAGTGTTTCTAGGATATACACGGCCCCTAGGGGAATCAGTATCCACGGATCATTGAGGTAGACGGAGAGGCTGAAAAACAAGCCGCCCAGTGCTAGAGATCCTGTGTCCCCCATGAAGATCTGGGCCGGGTTTCTGTTGAATACCAAAAAAGCCAAGAGGACCGTGATGACGATCAGACAAAAGAGTTGCACGGGTGGGTTGCTGGCGCAGGCGACGGCAAAGCCAATGAGTGTCAAAATGCTCAATCCGGAGAGTAGGCCATCCAGTCCGTCGGTGAGGTTTGTTGCATTGGTGGTGCCTGTCCCGATGAAAATATAGAGAGGCCAGAGTGTCCAAGGCGTTGTGACATCGAAGATATGTCCAAGTCCAAGGAGTCCCATACAAGCAAGTGCTTGGAGGGCTAATTTTTGGCGAGCGGTGAGCCCTTTGTTTGCTTTGTTGAGGACTGAAATGAGGTCATCTGCAAATCCGATGATCCCAAAGAGGGTCATGCCAATCAATAAAAATAGAACGGATGGGTTTGTGATGAGTCCTGCGATGCCAGCCCCGATCCAGCTCATGCCCAGAATAGAGATGCCGCCAAAAGAAACGGTGCCTGCTTTTTTTTGGTGTGCAGAGGGACTCAGTGTATAGATTTGTTGTAGGCCTTTGAGTTTTCGCAACAGTGCAATGCTGCCAAATATGACAGGTAGGGCTATCGCGAAAATCACTCCCAGTGTCTGTATCATGCCCGTGCTGTGCAGAGGTACTGAACGGTTTCGTCTAGTTTCATGCCTCTGGATCCTTTGATCAAAACAACATCACCTTCTTTGATCTCATCTTTGAGTGCGCTGTTCAGCGATGCTTGTGTCTTGAAGTGTGAAATAGAAAGTTCGTCGCTTTCCATATGGGCTGTTTCATCTCCGATGCAAAAAAGGGCGGAGACATCGGCATCGATGGCTTGTGGGATGATGGCGTCATGAGCAGCTTTGCTATGGATGCCTAGTTCACGCATATCTCCGAGAACCAAAATTTTGCGGCCTTTGTAGCGCTTGAGGCTTTCCAATGCGTAGGCGACACCATCAGGGTTTGCGTTGTAGCTATCGTCCAATATCATGGCGCCACGAAGGTGGTGTCTTACCATGCGATGCGCGGACCCTTTGTAGCTGCTAATGCCCTTGTGGATTTCGTCGTCGCTAAGGCCAAAGTGACGGCCAACGGTGAAGCAGAGTGAAATGTTTTGTTCGGGTCTGTCTTCGCCGCCGAAGGGCAGTATTTGGAATTTTCGCGCTTTGGCTTTTTTGAGAAGTAAGTCGTAGTGAGGTGTTTTGTAGTTCAAAAATGCATGTCTGTGTTTGCGTTCCCAAGGGAGCTTTGCCACCAGTATCTCCGCTTTGGCCACGGCGATATTGCGTTGTGTTTCTAGTCGTTCGATATGGGTCATGCCGATATTGGTGATGATGGCATGGGTAGGGCGGACGATTTGGGCCATGTGGTGTATTTCGCCGAGCCCACGCATGCCCATTTCGACGATGAGGATGTCGGTGCTATCGTCAGCGCGTAGAACAGTCAGTGGGGCACCGAGTTCGTTGTTTTGGTTCTCCAATGTTTTGACGACGGTGTAGCGTTGGGACAACACACTATAGAGCAGGTCTTTTGTCGTTGTTTTTCCTGCAGACCCGGTGATGCCTATGACGTGGCAGTTGAGTTTTTTGCGGTAGCGTTTGGCATGGGTTGGGATGTCGACGTCTAGTATTTGGGCACCTTTTTTGATGGCCTCAGGGATGAAGTCATGTCCGTCGTAGTTTGGGCCTTTGACGGGAATAAAAATATCCCCTGGTTCCAGTGTGCGACTATCGATACTAATGTTTCTCATGGGGCGTTTCGTTTTCTTTTTCGGGAGTGGGTGTTTCTTTTTTCGGCGGATTCCAGCTGGGCATTTTCTTGGGGATGTTGGGGTTGCTGCCTTTTTTGTTGTTTGCGGAACCGTTTTTGTTTTTGGATGTGTTCAACCACGGTGTGGGGAACGAACTACTTTTTCCCATGTGCGTTAATGGCCTCTCTGGCTATATGTCTGTCGTCAAAGGGTAAGGTTCTGTCAGCTAAAATTTGTACGGTTTCATGTCCTTTGCCTGCGATCAACAGCACATCTGCAGCTTTTGCACGTTCGATGAGTGCAAAGATCGCGTCTTTGCGGTCTTCGATGACCTGATAAGGGGTGCTCGTTTCCGTCAGGCCGGTCAAAATATCCCCGAAGATTTGAGAAGGGGACTCTGTTCGGGGGTTGTCGGCTGTGATGATGACGGTGTCTGCATGCTGAGCCGCAATTTGGGCCATTTTGGGTCGTTTTCCACGGTCTCTGTCGCCACCACAGCCGAATAAGACATGGGTTTTTCCGCCACGAGCTTCGGCCAATCTTTTGGATTCTTTGAGGACATTTTCGAGCCCGTCTGGGGTATGTGCATAGTCGACAATCACGAGAAAGGGTTGGCCTTCGTGGATGGCCTCAAAGCGACCTGGGGGAGCGGTTGCTGTGGCCAATCCGGGCATGAATTGTGCATCGGGGATGTCTAGTGCTCTGAGTGCTGCGATGGCCGCTTGAAAATTGTGATAATTAAACATGCCTGGTAGTGGGACGGGAAATGGGACGTCGTGTTGTTGATAGTTTTCAGGGTAGCAAGCGACCGTGTCTCCAGCGGACATGAATCCCAATTTTGTATCGCGATACGCTTCGAATGTTTTGTGATAGTCGAGATGGTCTTGTGTGATGTTGGTCAACACTTTGACGCTGAAGTGCAGGCCTGCAATGCGGTTTTGTGCAATAGCATGGGACGACACTTCCATGACGAAGTGGGTGCCACCGTTGGCGATATGCTCGTCCATAGCTTGATTGATGTAGAGAGATTCGGGTGTGGTGAGTGGTGCGTTGAGTGTGCCGAGTAAGGCAGGTTTGTAACCGGCAGCTGTGAGGCCTGCGTAGATGAGGTGGGTGACGGTCGTTTTGCCATTGGTTCCCGTGACGCCTATGAGCGGGATTTTTTTAGACGGGGTGTCAAAAAGCGTATTGGAAAATTCACCGAGTTTGGCTCTGTCCATTGCGAGTGTTTCAACTGCGCCACGCTGTTCAGCGTCAGCGATGAATTTTTCGCCGCCAGGGAGGCAAATGTAGGTGTCCCCGGGGCTGATTTTGCGTGAGTCGTAGTGGTATGTCATGTGTGGTAACAAGTATAGCTCATGGGGGATCTAAACCTCAATTGCGTTGCTTTTGTTAGGGGTAAGCGTTTCCTACGCCAG
>JAGYJO010000149.1 GCA_018402095.1 bacterium | reverse complement strand
GCCGCTTGCGGATGGCGATAGCATTACGATCATCAAAGACTTGAAGGTTAAGGGGTCCTCTTCTGCGCTGAAGCTTGGGACCAAGGTCAAAAATATTCGTCTTGTAGACGGAGATCACAATATCGATTGTCGCATCCCAGGGTTTGGGGATATGAAGTTGAAGTCTGAGTTTGTGAAGAAGCTGGCCGAGTGATTTAGGGGGAGGTGAGTCCCCCGTGCTCCCTGTTTTTATTTTGAACTATCTGTATAGACGTCCCCGATAATGCAGTGCCTCTTGTAGGTGTGTTTCTAGAATGAGTGGGCTTTCATCCAGGTCGGCAATGGTGCGTGCCACTTTGAGTAGCTTGGTGTAGCCACGGCCAGAGAGATGTCCGTTGTCTAGTAGTGGGCGTAGTGGCCCCAGTAGGCGTGGGTCTGGCGTGCAGTATTCTTGGACGCCGAGGGGATTGAGTCTGGCGTTTGGGATCTCCGATTGGCGTTGGTGTTGTCTATTGCGACAGGCTAGAACTGTATTTCGAATATCTTTAGATGTTGCACTTTTTTTGTTGAGCGGTACCGCTGTGGTCATGTCTATGCCGCGTAGTCTGGGGACTTCGAGGACAATGTCAATGCGGTCCAATAAAGGGCCTGAAATACGTTTGAGGTACTTTCGTATGAGGGACTCATGGCAGTGACATTTGCCGGGGCCGTCACCGAGATAGCCGCAAGGACAAGGGTTCATTGCTGTTGCTAGGATGAAGTTTGAGGGGTAGGTGACACTGCCGTAGGCACGGCTTATGGTTATTTTTTGTTCTTCTAGGGGCTGGCGGAGTAGTTCTAGGATTTGTCTTGGGAATTCTGGGAGTTCATCGAGAAACAGAACGCCTTGGTGTGCGAGACTGATTTCACCGGGTTGTGGCGTACTCCCTCCGCCGACCATGCCGGCGTAGGAAATGGTGTGGTGGGGCGAGCGAAAAGGTCTTTTTCTGGAGAAGTGTTGTGCTTGCCCTGGGGTTTTCCCGAGGCCATGAATTTTGTGGCTTTCTAGCGCTTCGTCAGGCGTGAGTGGGGGGAGAATGTCCGGAAGGCAACTCATGAGGAGACTTTTTCCTGATCCTGGTGGTCCGACGAATAAAATATTGTGGGCGCCGGCTGCGGCAATGGTGAGTGCCCGTTTTGCGACGCTTTGTCCTTTGACGTCGGAGAGGCAGATGTTGGGTTTTGGTTGTGTGTCTGTATCGTGGGTGTCGCTGGGAGTGATGGGTTTTGGCAGTGCTTTGAGTTCTTGGATGTTTTGGATGGGTATCAGGTCTATGCCATTGATGAGTTGCGCTTCTGGCAAGTTGGCATAGGGGAAGACAATCCTTTTGTATCCTTGGCTACGTGCATAGTGACAGATGCTCAGAATACCGCGGACGCCTTGGACATCCCCATTGAGAGAAAGCTCTCCGATGAAGAGTGTTTTTTCGAATGTGGGTAATTGCTGCGTGTTGACCAGAATGCCTGTGGCTATGGGGAGGTCGAGAGAGGCGCCTTCTTTTCTCAGTTCTGCGGGGGCTAGGTTGATGGTGAAGACTTTTTGGGGGAATTTGAATCCTGCATTTTTGAGAGCGGCCCGTATTCTGTTGCGGCTTTCCCTGATGACGGCGTCTGGGAGTCCGACGATGATTTCTGTGGGTAGTCCTTGTTGGCTGTCTACCTCGACGGTGATGCCGATGGCGTCGATGCCGTAGAGCGTTGCGCTTGGGATAGATGCTAGCATATGTGATTCCTCTTTTTTTATTAAAAATTAACGTTATTTTTATTGTAGTTAGGAAATGGTTTTTATGACAAGCGGGAACTTTGGCATCTTTATTTTAAGGTGTTAGATTGAGGGAAACGACGCCCAAGGAAAGGATGTTTTGATGCGCTATCATCATGTGGCTATTTCTGCTGTGAGGCTGGATTTGGGACTGCTGCAAAATGCGCCATGCTGCGTCAGTACTCGCCAAAAAAATTCTCACTTATGCACGGTAAGCTCCGGTTTTGTTAGCTCGAGATCCTTGCCTGACACATTTTGCAACAGTCCCGATTTGGATGCGCTTCTTTTGGGTTTGCGATCACCGACGACGGCTCACCATGTGAAAGATAATCTCAAGCAGGTCCTTTCTTATTTGTGCATCAATAAAGAGACTAAACGGCTGTTGTCTCCTGACGAGAGCTTGGTGCGTGTTCGGTGTATATCGGCGTTTGTTCGGCAAAAAATCGCGGATAGGCCAGAGCTTGAAAGCGAATACCTTTTGCGGCACTGGTTGTTTTGCGATGCGATTCGGAAATCGCAATCCTTGCCAGTGGTTGGTTTGCTAACGCCAGAAGACTTGGGTTTGGGGCCTTATTTTTTGAAGCGGGAACGTGTTTGTGTGTCGGGAAAAGAAAAACCTATCGTGGCATTGCGTGGGGTCCCCTTTGTGTTGTCGTCAACGAGAACGTTGGGTTTGGGGAGCTTTGGTGTGGTGAAATCGGCTGTTTTCGACGCCGTGGAAGTCGCTATTAAACGTACTGTGATCGGGTCTTCGCTGTATGACTTTCATGGTTTGTTGGATGCAGTTGGTGAAGCACAGGGTTTGTTGCAATTGCAGCATCCCAATGTTGTCCGGTGTTTTGGCTTTTTTACGTATGGAGACGGTAAATCTGCAAAATCAGAAGGGGCGCGTGTGTCTGACTGTGCCGATGTGACGAAGTTTGCGATGGTGTTGGAGCGCGTTAGGCCCATGCATCCGTCTGTGTTGGCGAAGCTTTCTATAGAGGATGTGGTGACGTTTTTTGGAGGATTGGCAACTGGGTTGGCCTTTTTGCACCAACAAGGCATGATACATGGCGATTTCAAGACGATTAATTCAGGTATGGGTTTGGATGGCATTCCAAAATTGTTGGATTTTGGTTTTGTGGAGTCGACCGCGGTTCGTGATATGGCTGCGCTACGTTATGCACCCGAGCAACTGGGCGGTACTTACCCTTCCCCGGAAGCGATTGCCCAACGGGCAGCGTGTTTGATCAGACCATGTGATGGGCGACATGGTAGTCAGTTCGCGATGAAGGACTTTTCGACGGATCGGAGATATCAAACAACGACGCCGCCGTATAGCTATGTGCCTATTCCCGATTTTTCAGGTTTGGATTTGACCAAGTTGGATGTCTTTTCGTTTGGGGTATCTTTTTACGATGCGATTAAAGTGAATTGGCTGGGTGAGAATAATGATGCTTGGCCCAGCTATATGACACGTCATAGCAATTTGAACTTTCTTAGAGACAAAGTGATTATGAATGGTAGCCGTACGCGTTGGGCACCTAATCCTGTGTTTGATTTTTTAGACACGGCGATTTTGTTTTCAGATATTCATGGGCTTCTGTCTCCTGCGTTTTCTGGACTGTTTGATGTGGTGAGAGGCTGCTTGTCTGAAAACCCTGATGAGCGGTGGTCGATGGGCCGTGTCTTGGAGGGGCTCAATCGTCCTGTGTTGGGTGTGTGTCTCTCTGTGGGTGGATCGTCGTTGGTAGAAAAAGAAACCGTTTCCTTGTCGGATCTGCCGAGTGTGCAATCTGATGAACTGAGTCAAGAATCTCCGTGGTCCATTATTTCGACTTCGTTAGAGGATTCCGACGAGTGGGATCTTTGTGATGCCTAAGACGGCCATTGAGGCCAACAGAAGCTTGTCGTATACTAAATCTACTTATGATATGCCGTTACCTTCTTCTCATGCTTCTCCCTGCGGGGAGATTTACACAACGCCTTTTAGGGCGCTAACGGCTATTGCTACGAA
>JAGYJO010000148.1 GCA_018402095.1 bacterium | reverse complement strand
CAGCTGACGACAGGCCCGATGATAATGATCAAAGTGGCTAACACCCTCACTATCTCTCAATACAACGTCCGTGCCCGCACCAAACATCTTGGTAAAAATACGCGACATCGACGACATCCTGTCTGTCATCAAAAACTTCATACGATCCGGTAAACAAGGGTCGCAGAGAACCGTTTCCAAATAAGACCCCATTTTTCGAGATAACGGATCATCACCAATGGTCGCCATGCCCGCATGAAAAGCCGCCGCAATAGACGGATTCATCTCCACTCTCAAATCGGATTTTTCAGACGACCCCACAGCCGTATACTTAAACATCTGCAAAAATCATGAGGCGCTCAAAAAAGAATCAACCACCCCCAAAACCCGCTCCACACAGTCCACCGGCCCCAATCTCTCCGTATCCACCACATGCACCCGTGATTCTCGTTTTGCAATCGCCAAATAGGCATCACGTACACGGTGATGAAACGTCATATCTTCTTTTTCAAAACGATCCAAAGCGCCACGTTTTCCGGCACGACGCAGCCCCTCTTCCGGTGACACGTCCATCAAAAACGTCAGGTCCGGCACCAAACCCGCCAACCCAATCCCATACGCCACCAAATCCGAATCCAACCCACGCCCACCCACTTGATAGGCCAATGTAGAATCCGTGAATCGATCACAAAGCACCACCTCACCACGGGACAAGGCCGGACGAATCACACCCGCAATGTGCTCCAGTCGGTCTGCGGCAAAGAGCAACAATTCCGAACGGACATCTTGGAGAACAGAATCCGGATTGAGTAGCCAATTGCGGATCTCTTGGCCGATGGGAGTGCCTCCAGGTTCACGGGTGATACACACCCTGTGACCTTGTTCCGTGAGGAAAGCAGCGACGGCCTGAATCGCAGTCGTTTTTCCTGAGCCTTCCATGCCTTCAAATGTAACAAAAAGTCCTTTTTTCATGAGTATCCTTTTCTCTTTACCAGCATAATCAATTCAATCAGTTTCAATCAACGGTTCAGACAGTTTTGCAGCGCAACTATCGCCTTACACCATGGGGGCTAAACGGGATACCACCTGTCTAAAAACCTCAGAGGTCTATCCCAAAAAACCTCATGGTTTCGGATAAACCCGTAGCCGTCGCTTGGGCTCTTCGCCAATGCTAATAGAATGAAACCCTTGATCCGAAACCTCTTGGTGCTGAATACGTCGCAAATAGGAACTTCTGGGTGACGCATCCACACTTCTCTTTTCGCTACGAACCACCTTGAGAATCTCACCAATTTCAAACAAGGCATCCTCTTCCGTAGACACTTCGGATTCTGGAATGTGGTACAAATTCCGAAAAAAACGCTCGATATCGTGGACGCTATTACGTCGGAGAACATGCACCGGCATCTCCCGACCCTCCAAAATACGTGATAACCCGCCTTCAGACATCTGCTTTTTGATCGTCAAAACAAAGTCCGCCTCTGATAAATTTTTCGCCAAACGAACCGGTGCCCCCAGAGACCCAATCACCCGATTGATACGTTCATAACCAATACCATAGGGAAACAAGGTATAAGAAACGGGCGCGGCATGATTCCCATGTATATCAGGCTCGAGAAACACCTCTTCACGGTCCGGCATCTGCTCCGGTTCTGTCTCGAGAACCCCGTCTTCACGACGTTTGCGTATTTCAGGAATCACCCGTTCCCCACGCAAAATACCGTCTACGGCCTGTTTTGTATCATGATAAATCGCGATCAGATCACGGTTTCGCAATTCGACAATAGTATCAAATGTCGGCAAGGCCTTACGCTCTAGAACGGTTTTTTGTGTCCCCCGCAATTTGGCTTCTTCATCGCCCAAGATGACACTCTGAATCCCACCAACCAAATCGGACAACATCGGGTTTTTGATAATATTTTCCAAAGCATAGCCATGCGCAGTAGCGATGAGCTGAACCCCACGCTCCGCAATGGTACGTGCCGCCTGTGTTTCTTCCTGGGTTCCAATTTCATCGACGATAATAACTTCGGGCATATGGTTTTCAACCGCCTCGATCATCACTGCATGCTGACGATCTGGCGCAGGCACTTGCATCCGTCTGGCCAATCCAATACCGGGATGAGGGATATTCCCATCGCCCGCAATTTCATTGGACGTATCCACGATCACCACACGCCGCTGGCAACCTTCAGCCAAGAGTCTGGCACTTTCACGTAATTTGGTGGTTTTGCCGATACCAGGAGGACCCAAAAAGAGAATGCTTTTTTTCTTCGCAATGAGATCCCGTAACACATCAACCGCACCATAAATGGCGCGTCCCACACGGCAGGTCAGCCCAACAACAACGCCCATACGGTTCCTGATAGCGGAAATACGATGAAGCGTCCCTTCCAAGCCGGCCCTATTGTCCCCATTAAACACACCAATAGCACCTGTAACCGCTTCAATATCTTCTACCGTAACAATACCCAATTCCACGACACGTTCACCCAGGGCATTCTCAAAACGGATTTCAGGTATTGCTCCCAAATCCAACACAATTTCCTGCAGCCCTGAAATCTTGCCAGACGCCATGATCCAATCCGACACACGACGCGGCAAAACAGCCATAAATGCCTGCAGATCTTCTGCTGGCCGGTCTTTCGTCGCAGGCATCAGCGGCTACGGCCCTTGACCACATCACGCAAATGCTGACTCGGCAAAAAAAATGGGGTTCGTGAGGCCTCTATAGGCATCGTTTCTCCGGTTTTGGGATTGCGGCCCTTTCGCGGCGCACGTTCCCTCACTTCAAACGCCCCAAAACCAACAAGAGAAACACGCTCCCCTTTGGCCAAAGACTCTTGAATACCAGCAAAAACGGTTTCCACCATTTCACGGGCCGAAAGCTTCGTCACATCACAGCGGCGAGAAACAAGTTCAATTAAATCTTGTTTGGTCATTGTGTATTCTCCATCAAAGTACGCCCCATAAGCGCCCGTTGTAAGGTCAATTCATCTGTATAATCCATATCTGCACCAACCGGCAAGCCATAGGCCAGTTTTGACAAACGAATCCCATAGCTGGCCAACACATCCCCCAAATACAAGGCCGTTGCTTCGCCTTCAATCGTCGGGCTAATCGCCAATACAATTTCTCTAAAAGCCGCCTGTCGCACACGGGCTATCAATTCGGGAATGCGCAACGATTGGGGATGCATGCCATCCAGCGGCGACAACAAACCACCCAATACATGATACACGCCCTGATAACTAGACGTTCGCTCTATGGCCATCACATCTCTCGGATGGGCCACAACACAACAAATCCCATTATCACGCTTCACAGAAGTACAAACATCGCAATATTGCTCAGTCGTGATATGAAAGCAGCGTTCACAATAACGGGTATTTTCACGGGTGTGGCGCAAAACAGTGGCGAAGGATTGCACATCCGACACCGGCATAGACAACACATGAAAGGCCAAGCGCTGGGCAGATTTTGGCCCCACTCCTGGCAGTTTGGAAAAGTGGTCGATAAGGGGTTGTAAAGGATGCTTCATAAAATACTATTCTCTCAAAAAAACAAAAAAAAAGCACCTAAAACCGCAGTTATAGGTGCTTTTCAAGTGTCAACAAAGGTCGAAGAACTAGAGCCCTGGGAGATTCAAATCACCAGAAATAGCAGAGAGTTTTTTAGCCGCTAACTCTTTGGATTTTTTGGTTGCTGCATTCACGGCTTCTTTAACCGCTTTTTGCAACAATGCTGTTTGGTTTGGTTGACAAAGATCAGGAGAAATCTTGATAGATGTGCATTCCAATTCACCTGTCATTTCGACTTCTAC
>JAGYJO010000147.1 GCA_018402095.1 bacterium | reverse complement strand
AAAAAACGGCTACGACACCCTCTCAGGAATACCCCTCATGCCACACCACAAATACACAGCAACACCTTTACTCTTTTATCGTCACCCCGCCCCCGAATCACACCATGTGTTTACACAGACACATGATATAGAAAACCCATCCAGCGACTACCTTAGAAGCGGACATGACACCGATAGTCTCATCAACGAAGAAGCCCTCTTTTCAAATTTACGCACCCACATAGACAGGCTATCGGAAGATCTCAATGTCAATCTAAGCGCCATAGGTACAACGCTACTTTCGCTATGGCATGCCCTAGAAGAAGGCAATAAATCCCGCCACAGAGCTATTTTACTAGTAGGATTTTCCCCCACAGATGAGAAAAAAATTCTCGAAACGCTCAAAGGTGTCCTATCTGAATGGCAAACTCACGCACGAAAAAACGATATTCCCATAGGGTTGGCACACCAACTACTTGGACAGACAATCAGCGCTATCTCTCCCACAGAAGAAGCACGTATCAATCAGCAACATGCCACCCTCAATACCATCGCCAAGTATAGTGATGTCGGCGCCGTCATTGGCATCATGCTGCTGGCACATATTTTTAATGATGGCCGTATTTTCGATCCCCATGGGTCACTGGGAAACGAATATGGTAATGATGGCTTGATTCTCAAGCATATCACGTTTACTGAGTTTGATTTGTTGGTTTTATCACTGCTCCCCACGTTGGCGTTGCTCACCAAAAAATGGTACATCGACACCTGGAGCTCTCCCATTATCCGTAGCAACCAGGCGCCATGCTATGCAGAAGAAAACAAGCCAGAGACCACACTACTCACAGGAACAGAAAAAAACACAGGTGCCTTTCACCGTGCACATGGTGGCATTCTTTGGGTAGGCAACGACGTCATGTCAGACAGAGCATGTCGCAATTTACTCAGAACAGGCCTTACAGAAGGCCACTACGAAACACCACAAGGCATTGTCCCTAACGCCTTCCTAACGATTGCAAGCGTCAGTACGCTAAAGAGCATGGGCGGAACAGAACATGATGGTCGATTCACCATTATCTCGAAGTCACAACAGACCCGGACGCGACAGCCCTCCGCAGCATCTATAGAGAGCACGCGCAGTACGTCATCATCTACAGCACGACAGTCCAGCCACATACCCGTCAATCTCTCTAATGACACCCCAATGAGGTATATGGACAAAAGAAACGCTGTCAAAAAACAATTTACTGATGCATTCAGAGCACCGTATGTCGAATACCTAGACAATCCCTCAGCAGAAAAATGGAACGCCCTACAAAAACAGATCACAACCATCAAACAAGAGTCCCCATTGGTACTGATCACAGGGCTGGACGATATTATGGCCACCCTTTTCAGCGATATCGAATCCAGAAATACACAAGAACCTTACTTTTTGTTGCTCTCGGGACCTTATGGCGCCGCCAAAACAACGCTGGGTCGGGAAGTTGCCGAGGTTCTGGCAAAACAAATACATCCCGCACACGGCGATTACTACGCACTAGAAACCCAAGGCAGCACCCTCGTTTGTATTAACAAGCCCTCACCCTACATGCCCGCCACCAAGCATCTCGAGCTTCGGAAAATAACCAGTATTTTTGCAGCCGGTACCGCCGTCATGTTCACCATCGTGAACAGTGCCGTCACCAACACCTACAACAAGGAAGGCCTCTCCTTTCAAGATCAATTGGACAAACTCCAATTTGCATGGATGTTGCTCTTTGCCTGGGTCGGTCTACTCACATTGGTCTCCAAACATGGTTACGACGTAGCCCTGACACACGACACCCCACAAAATCTAATCCTAGACGTTGCGACGCCAAACACCGTAGCCGCTGCAAACGAAGATCTCACAGTGGAAAAACTCTCTGGGAAACAAATCAGTACAACAGGATATCCGCACAACAGATACCAGTTTGAGGACGCACTTTTGCTGCAAAACGTCGGTCTTTTCGCGGAAAACTGGGATGCCATTTCGACAGAGGCAAAACGAGAAATAATCACCAGTCTCCAATCGGGAAACACCAAACTCCCCACAGGAGATACCGTCCCCACACGCAGCAAATTCCTCATCGCCACCACCAATCATCACACAAAATCAGATGACAGCCTTTTCACGCACCACGCGTTTCCGACCACCGTCCCCTGGGTAGAACAAGACGACATGATCATCGTGGCCAACCTCATCGTCAACACAGAGCCCCACACGCCCCACTGGGACAGATCCGCCATCGAGACGTTTCTAGACTATTGCCGTAACACAAAGACAAAAAAAGCAACGCTCACCCGACAAATACTGGTAGATATCGTTCGAGAGATAGGCAACACCGCCTATTATTTGCAAAAAACATCCGTCGATAGCGCTATCGTCAGCCAGGTTTGGGGGGATAGGGAGCGGGTGCTTCGGTAGCCGGGGGATCACAACGCTATATTTCTCTAAAAATGGGAGAAAAAACTTTGAAAATAGAGAAAAACAAATTACTCTTTTGAAAATCGCAAAGGGGGGATACATATGCAGCACAAACTTTATGCGTGGCATAAAAACATCCATGATGGCCTATGAACTATCTACAAGACAGCAACCGCCTCACATCCCGAATCGCGCTTATTTTTTTGGCACTATGTTTGCCCTATTACCTCATATTTGATCATCTAGCCCTACACCACGCACGTGCATTTGTACTACCCACCGCTATGCCTGCCGCAATAGCCTACGCGTTGTACCGACTGAAACAACCCATCGCCAGTAAGGTGACACTGATCATCGGAACGGCACTATGTTTGTTTGTCGCTGCAGACATTTTGGGCGCTAACGCTGGAATGGAAACCCTGACACTGGCATTGTTACCTTTTCCTTTTTTGTTATTTTCCTACCAAGAGAAATCCTGGGTCGCCGGTTGCACCTTGATCCTACTAACTATCTACCTCACGATGGGGAACGGGCTCGCCAGCTTGTGGGTACAGCCAGAAACGATGTCTCAAGTGATGTCCGAATGGATACGACGCTCTGCCGAAATCACCACGTTTTTATTGGTAACCCTGTCCTCCGGCGCTTACTTCCTCAACAAACACGCTGATACCGAAAAACTCGCCCTCTATACCCAAGCCCTTGAGAAAAGCAACAACGAAATCCAGAAATCACACCAAAACCTACATACCCAACAAACCCTCCTAAAACGCCGGATCACGGCCATCCACGAGATGACCGCAGACTGTTCAGATCTCCCCGAATGGGGGCAGGTTTGCCGTAATATTTTTCAGTATCAGTTGAACCTGACGCCGCAGATTTGGGTAGCTACGGGAGGCACGCCCCTTCCCTCCCGCATGAAAGGTGCGGTCGACCTGCCGTCGATTCTCTTCACAAAAGACGATGATGGTCGTTATTTGCTGCACGACATCGACTGCTTTCCCTGGATCGCGGATGGGGTGTCTGTACTGTTGCAGATCGTCTCTGGGACGACGCTACAGGCGGTTATTGGGCTGTCACCGACAGAGCCTTTGTCCACGGAAGATCTCGATTTTGCAGTGATGGTGATCGGTGCGCTGCAGAAGTCATTGCAGCTCATTCGGTCAGCAGAGACGTTAAAAACCTTGAACATGGCGACATTTGTGTCGGACAACGACGCGCTGTTTCGGGAGTTTCGAATCACAGACCGGGAGCTGGAGATCATCGGGATGTTGGTACAAGGCATGTCGAATGCGCAGATTTCAGCACGGCTGGTGGTAACCGAGGCCACGACGAAACGTCATGTCTACAATATTTTTCAAAAACTAGGTATCAAGAGCCGCTTTGAATTGGTCGGCTGGGTGGGGGATCGGGCGGTGGCGGGGTAGCTCGTCCATGCGAGAACAAATGTC
>JAGYJO010000146.1 GCA_018402095.1 bacterium | reverse complement strand
TCTCAAAGCTGCCTATATTGGGGCTTTACGCGCTTTTGAGAAAGTCGGCATCCAAATACCCGTCGCCATTTCAGGTACCATCGAAACCATGGGAACCATGTTGGCCGGTCAAACCGCAGAAGCCATGGTCATCTCTGTCGCCCACATGAAGCCACTCTACGTGGGCCTCAACTGTGCCACTGGCCCCGCATTCATGAAGGACCATATTCGCTCTATGGATGCCGTTTCCGAGTATCCCGTCGCCGTTGCACCCAACGCCGGCATCCCAGACGCAGATGGTGTCTACCCAGAAAGTCCCGAGGAACTCGCCGCAATTCTCAAAACCTATGCAGAACAAGGCTGGCTCAACATGGTCGGTGGTTGCTGTGGCACCACACCCGCCCATATCGCCGCACTGGTAACCGCAGTCGAAGGGATTTCTCCACGCAACAAACAGCCAGAAATCGCCAGTCGGGTCACGGGGATTGAGTCTTTGGTATTCGAAAACGACGGACGACCTTACATTGTCGGCGAACGCACCAATGTCATCGGGTCCAGGGCCTTTAAAAAATTGATCGTCGAAGAAAAGTTCGAAGAAGCCGCAGAAATCGCACGCAAACAGGTTCGTTCCGGGGCGCATGTCATTGACGCATGTCTCTCCAACCCAGACCGAGATGAAGTCGCTGATATTCAATCATTCATGAGTATCTCCTCAAAGCTGGTCAAAGCCCCATTCATGATTGACTCCCAAATGGCCGACGTTGTTGAAACAGCGTTTCAATATACCCAGGGAAAATGCATCCTCAATTCCGTTAATTTGGAAGACGACGGCAAAGCCATCAAAGCATTGGTGCCGATTGCAAAACGCTATGGTGCAGCATTGGTTGTGGGCTGTATTGCCGAAGAAATGGCCGTGACCGCAGCGGAAAAACTAGACGTCGCGATCACCTCACACAAACTATTGACTGAAGAATACGGAATCCCTGAAGAAGATCTTATTTTTGATCCGCTGGTATTTCCATGTGGCACCGGGGACGAAAAATATTTTGGTTCAGGCAAAGAAACCATCGAAGGTATTCGTCTCATCAAAGAAAAATTCCCCCATTGCAAAACGGTTTTGGGTATTTCAAATGTTTCTTTTGGTTTGCCAGGTGCGGGTCGTGAAGTACTCAATGCCGTTTTTCTCTACCATTGCACCAAAGCAGGCTTGGACATGGCCATCGTCAACGCTGAAAAGCTCGTCCGTTACGCCAACATCACAGACGAAGAAAAACAGCTCTGCAATGATCTCATTTGGTACAACACAGAAAACGGTGACCCTATTGTCAAATTCGCCACATATTTCAGACAAAAAAAGCCAAAAAAAGTAGAACTACTCACCGACGATATGCCGGTCGAAAAACGACTGGAAATCAATATTGTACAAGGTACCAAAGAAGGCCTTCTACCATCCCTAGATCTTGCACTCAAGCAATGGGACCCTCTGGGTGTCATCAATGGACCACTCATGGCCGCCATGTCTATCGTCGGTAGAATGTTCAATGACAATGAATTGATTGTTGCTGAAGTATTGCAATCCGCCGAAGTCATGAAAGCAGCCGTGGCCTACCTCGAAAGCTTTATGGAAAAAGGGGACATCAACATCCGTGGCAAAATGCTACTCGCGACTGTCAAAGGAGACGTCCATGACATCGGCAAAAACCTGGTCCAAATCATTTTGGGAAACAATGGCTTCCATGTCATTGATTTGGGCATCAAATGCCCACCAGAAACACTTATTCAAGCGTGCAAAGAACACAAGCCCGATCTCATCGGACTCTCTGGACTCTTGGTGAAATCCGCCCAACAAATGATCATCACAGCCACCGACCTGAAAGCAGCGGGAATCAGCGTCCCTATACTGGTAGGCGGTGCGGCACTGACCGAAAATTTCACATTGTCACGCATACAACCCGAATATGATGGTGCCGTCGTCTACTGCAAAGACGCGATGACAGGACTGGCCATGGCCAACAAACTCATGGAAGATCCCAATAGCGTCAAAGCAACACTGGCCTCACAAGCCGCCGCACCACCGGTATCCGCGAGTAGGGGAGACAGCAAACGCACGCACAAAGAGAAGCTAATCATCACCCATGATGCGCCATCACCAACACCACCAGACTTTGAGCGGCATATCGTCAGACCACCCATTACCGAACTCTGGAAATTCCTCAATTTACAAATGGTCTATGGCAACCATATGGGCTACAAAGGTAATGTCAAAAAAAAGCTCGCAGAAAAAGACCCGAAAATCATGGCGTTACAAGCCAAACTGGAAAAACTCAAACAACGCATCGTGGATGAGGATCTACTCAAAGCCGAAGGGGTCTACCGTTTTGTGAAAGTCAAACGTGAGGGAGACAGCATCCTCGTCTACGAAGGCGACGAAACAACGTATCTGACCACGTTCACATTCCCACGACAATCAGACGGGATGGGACTTTGTTTGGCAGACTTTGTACCCTCAGACCATTTTGACACTATGGCGATGTTTGTTTTGACGTGTGGACAAGGGGTCAGCGACTTGGCAAAAGATCTCATGGATCAAGGCGAGTACTTCGACTCCCATGCGCTCTCTGCAATTGCACTGGAATCTGCGGAAGCATTTTCAGAATACATGCATACGCAACTACGCAGTATGTGGGGCATTCCCGACGCGCCAGACCTGAGTATCGAAGACATTTTCAAGCTCAAATACCGAGGGGTTCGGGTGTCTTTTGGTTACCCAGCGTGTCCACGACTGGAAGACCAAGCCGTCTTATGGCCAGTGCTCACCCCTGACGATATTGGTATTTCACTCTCCGAGGAATACATGATGCACCCCGAAGCCTCTGTCTCAGCACTTGTTTTCCACCACCCCATGAGTCGTTATTTCACAATTTCTGAAGATGATCTAGACCAATTTGAAGCCAAGATGAACCGCTAACCATGCACGTGCTTTGGCTATCAGCCAAAGCACTGTCACAAACGCTAAGAAAGGCATGTGTCACTATCCATATTTCACCTATCGCAAACTATCGCTTTGAGCCTATTCCACAGCAAGCACAACCCGATGAGTCACCCAAATCCAAAATAGACTTCGGCTACCACAGCACACAGCAAACCAACACGACAGAAAAAGTCAAAGACTATGTCTATGACGGCGGCGACATAGACAGTTCCGAGCGATGGTTTGATTATCGGGACCCATTTTTAGAACCCGAAGACTTCAATCGCACCTTATTCAAAGAACAACTCGAATCGGCAAATGAGGCCTATGCACTCTATTCAATGCATGGACGAGGTGGGAGTACCTACCATGCCACCGCCCATCATTCATTTCTCAACATGACCGTGCCAGAAGCCTTGATTTACGACGATTTGCTGAGGAACAAACGCAAATCGTCGCCCTTACGTGGGGTTCTCAAGATTTCAAAAAAGCCATTATGGCCAAACCCACTCACGCTGACACTCCAACTCATCCTAAATGGCAGTATCCTCACAGAATGGGAGCTTCGCTATGCGTTTCAAGATTTACGCATTCACATTTATCAAGAGAACAAAGAAGTAGGCACCGTTCAGTACCGGATTCGCGGTCAAAAAATGGAGGAAGTGGAAGGCTTTCTCTATGGAAAGCCATTTGTTTTAGACCCCGTCTGGAATACGACACGCAAAGGCGATTTGGAAACAGAACATCTCACCGTCAATGGCAAACGACACACGCTGATATACAAAGGTAGCGATGCCTATTCCGTCATTGAGTCCCAGCACAAATACACAGAAAAAACAGACCGCATAGAAGAGACGCAGAAATTCATTTTGACCCGAAGAAGTATCTCCGTAAATACCTACACTGGTCGTATGGATTTGATCTATATACGTGGGATATTTTTACCCGTTGGGGGACAGTGGGT
>JAGYJO010000145.1 GCA_018402095.1 bacterium | reverse complement strand
GTAGCTCATTAATTCGTTGTGGTTGAATTTCAAAATAAACGGAATTTTGTGTGCATATTTGCGAGCAACACTGCCCAAGACACCCAAAGTAGAAGCGACCCCATTACAGCCACCTTCAATAGCCAATTTGACGATATTTTCGGAATCAAAATAAATAGGGTTTGGGGCAAAAGAGGCGCCTGCTGAGTGCTCGATCCCTTGGTCAACAGGGAGGATGGAGACGTACCCGGTGTTGCCTAGACGACCATGTCCGAGGAGCTCTTGCATGCTACGTAGTGTGCGGATATTACGGTCTGTAGGTGAGAAAATACGGTCTACCCAGTCAGCGCCTGGGATGTGTAATAGTGATTTATCAATGGTGGTGCAATTGTGGGATAGGAGACTGTCTGCTTTGTCTCCCAAAATATCTGCTATTTGAGAATATCCAAGGGCTTGTGTGAGGGTGGCTGTGGCCATAGTGATGTCCTTTCCATGACTGAGAGTTAAAAGTAGGTTGATTATACGATAGGCGGTGTAGTGGGGGTAGTCTTTATTCCACTAGTCCAAAGACGTTTTTCCAGAGCTGATCTAGAAAAATAGGCCAATGGATGAAGGTGATGCCATTTTCGATACGGCAAATAGGGTCGTCTGATACCAATAAATAGGTCTTGAGAATACCTTCTTCTTGAATTTTCTGGAGGCCTTTTGCGTCTCGATATGAGGTTTTGTTTTTGCTTTTGACCTCGATAGCGATGTGATCGCCGATGATGAAGTCTACTTCGTCATGCGTGGCAGATCTCCAAAATGAAAGCGGTGCTTTGATTCGAAAATAACCTAGGGCAGCACGTAATTCCATTGCAATAAAATGTTCAAAGGCCATGCCCCATTCTGTGGTGTTTTTTTCAAGGCGGGTAATGCCGCGTAGTGTGTTGACTACGCCGATATCAAAAAAGAAAAATTTTGAAGTTGCGGACGATTTTCGTTTTTTTGCAGAAAGCCATGGGGGCAATAAAAAACCAACAAGGGTGTCTTGTAAAATCTCAAAATACTCCCGTATTGTGGCTGGGGGGACCTGTGCATCTGCACCTATTTTGGCATAATTGAGTATATGGCCATTGCAATGAGCGGCTTGTGATAAAAAACGTGAAAAAGGTGCCAACTTGCGTATGAGGCCTTCGCCTTGTATCTCTTCGCGCAAGTAGAGCGCCGTGTAAGCGTGGAGTTCTTCGACGGGGTCTTGGCTCTGTACAACAGCAGGTAGTCCCCCATGGTGTAGATATGTTTTTAAAGAAAAGCGGGGGATTTCTCGCGAGGTGAGGGGAAATAGGTCGGTTCGCCACGCACGCCCCGCCAAGAGGTTGGATTGTCCGGACTTGAGTTTGCGCGCGCTGCTGCCTGTTAGCAAAAAACGGTATTGTTTTTCTTCGATCAATCGATGAACTTCATCTAGGAGTGCTGGAATTTTTTGGACTTCGTCAATCACGATCCAGGAGAGATCTGGTTTTTGTGCTTGTGCAAAGCGGATCATGTTTTCCAGTTCCGAAGGGTTGGCAGAGAGGCGTAAATAATAATCGGTATGAAGAAGGTTGATGATCAGTGCTTGATCGGTCAATTGTGTGCGAATCAGTGTACTTTTGCCTGTGGCACGCGGACCAAAAAGGAAATGGCTCTTTTTGGTCAAAAGCTGAGGGAGTTGTAATTGTCGTGGATACTGTGACATAAGCCCAGTCTAGGGTAAAACAAGAAAATCAACAATGCTATTGTTGATTTTTAGAGAAATCAACAATGCTATTGTTGATTTTATAGATTAAAGGGCTCGCGACTACGTCGCGAGCCCAAAAATAATAATTTTCTCGGCGGGCCGAGAAAAATTATTTAGGCGCAGCATGTCCTGCACGGACGTAGCGATCAAAGTCTTCTGCAGACAAAAATCCCAAATGAACACAGGCTTCTTTCAAAGACCAGTTTCTTTGTGTGCTTTTTGGCGACTTGGGCCGCTTTGTCGTAGCCAATATGGGGGTTCAGGTGACCAACATCAATGATCTTTCTACATATATGTCAATGTTGTGCTTCATTTGGAATGAGGCCTCTAGACAATGGTCTTGGAAGTGAGACATGGCATCTGACAAAAAGTGTGATGCTGTGAATGATGTTGTGAATGATCACAGGTTTGAAACATTGAGCTCGAAATTACCTTGGCTGGCAGCGAAAGAGACGGCTGCGTCGTTGCCAAACACCTGAACACACACCATGTCATGGCTTCGCTCTGTGTGGGGTTTACCTTGCCCGGCATGATCGAGGATCCAGGTTCGTTTCAGGTAAAATCAATTCGTTGAGTCGCATCTGGGGCCGGATCCCATCCAGCGAATATCATTGGCCATCTTCATCAACGCACACGCCAAGGCTTTGAGATTGGCACTAAGAATCACCAAAGCTTCGTGGCTAGCCAATGCCAAAAACTTGTTGGGTGCTGAGACGAATGGGAGGCCTGTTTCTGTGGCTATTTTTTCAGAAACACGGGCTGAAAATTCAGGGTGGGTATTGAGTCCTGTGCCTACAGCGGTTCCCCCAATAGCCAATTCATAAATTTCTGGCAAAATCTGTTCGATACGGGCGATGCACTGTCCAACTTGGGCAGAGTAGGCCGAAAATTCTTGTCCCAAGCTCAGTGGAACGGCGTCCATGAGGTGTGTTCTGCCAATTTTGATGATGCTATCAAAGGCTTTAACTTTGTCGTCGATGGCGGCTTTGAATTTTTGTGTGGTAGGAATGAGCTTTTTTGCTACGGCTTCTGCTGCGGCGATGTGCATGGCGGTGGGGAATGTATCGTTGGAAGATTGTGACTTGTTCACATCGTCATTGGGATGAACTGGTGTTTTGCTGCCCATAACGCCGCCGGCTATTTCGATACCACGGTTCGAGATGACTTCGTTGACGTTCATGTTGGTTTGGGTGCCACTGCCTGTTTGCCAGATACGTAGGGGGAAGTGTGCTTCGAGGGTGCCTGCGATGACTTCGTCTGCTGCGGCTACAATGAGGTCTGTTTTTTCTTTGGAGAGTTTGCCGAGGTCATAGTTGGCTTGTGCTGCTGCTTTTTTGAGCAACCCAAATCCACGAATCAATTCCCGTGGCATGGTGTCGTGACCGATGCCGAAGTGGTGTAGAGACCGTTGTGTTTGGGCGCCCCAATACCGAGAGGCTTCGACTTCGATGTTTCCCATTGTATCGGATTCAACGCGAACGGGGTTTTGTGTGTTTACATGTGTCATTTTAAGTTCCTTTCGGGTGCGTAATATATCTGAAGGTTTTGTCGCTCTCCGCATGTTTTTTTAATTTTAAAAAACAGGGGGTAGCTATGCAGACGTTGCATTGTCTAAATTTACAATATACCCGTTCCAAAATGAAATCCAGTTTTCAAATTGTGCCAGAAGCGTATTTCTCATACGTGATTTGCGCATGCAGTGACATCTTTATCTTCTTGGAAATCCTTGCAGAATTTTTGTGGATTTTTATATATCTTTAAATCGGGTGAATTTTATGTGAAATTCAGGGGGATTTAATGATGTTCAATCTTCGCTATGAATTCGGATGGTTTAATATCTAAAGTCTTACAAAGTGAGAAAAGAATTTTGAGGGTTATATTTCTTTTCCCTTTTTCTAGTAGAGAAACATAAGTTCGATCTATGTCGGAGTCTAACGCTAAGCGCTCTTGAGAGATCTTCTTTGAGAGGCGTAATTCTCTTAGAATTTTTCCAACTTTAGCTTTAATCTCATGATCGGATTCCATTGACTACTATAGTCGGTGGTATGTGATTTAGAATCTACAGACTATAGTCTCTTTTTGTTGGTTTAAAATTGGGGTGTGTGATAGTTTAATAAAATTTTATTTTTTTGCGCTTTCTATTTCTTTTATTAGTGACAGGTTACTATGTGTTTGAA
>JAGYJO010000144.1 GCA_018402095.1 bacterium | reverse complement strand
CTCGTGATCGTCCTGCCAGCACAGGTATTCGTCATTACGCCTGAAAAAAATGATATCCAAGTTCCCGTCCAGTTTGTGGTCAAAGCCCCAGAGCCAGAACCCACCCCACCCCCAAAGCCGCCCATTCCTGACAAGGTGGTGGAAAAACCGGTTCCATCAAAGCCTATAGCCAAGCCAGAACCCATTGTTCCCGCCGAGCCAACGAGCCTCCCTGGGGATAGGAAAGTGGCCATTGTCTCCAAATCCACAGTACCCATTTACCCCAAATCTGCGCTCAATCAAGGACTCACAGGCACGGTTATTACCGATTTCGCCATCAGTGCCGAGGGAATACCTACCCGGTTTCGGATGATCAAATCCAGTGGCCACAAGAGCCTGGACGATGCCTTCACCCAAACCGTGATGACTTACTACACATTTGAACCCAAAC
Source organism: bacterium (assembly GCA_018402095.1). Lineage (GTDB taxonomy): Bacteria > Margulisbacteria > Marinamargulisbacteria > SXXA01 > SXXA01 > M30B43. Next base: position 3,503 of record JAGYJO010000144.1, on the reverse strand, counting down.
GCATCATGGGCGAAAATTTAGCCGGATCTATTCGACTAAGTTATAGCTTTGAATTAGAGGACACCCCATGAATAAACTACGCCCACCCCTTCCAGACACCCCCCAAAAAATACTGGGCATCATGCTCATTCTCTTTGCGACGACTACCCTCTCGGCACAGGTTCCCGCTGATGCAAAGACACTTCGTGTAGAAAACGAATTCATCCAAATCATCGTGAACAACCAAAACGCTGACAAAGGACGATTTTCCATCGAAACCACCAAAGGGGATCCCGAAAACCCTATGGATGACAACCAACCTTTGATTTTCGGACGCCCCATACCATGGACGTCGTACACCACTATTTCCGTGGATGGCCAGAACATCATCTTTGGTGGTGAAAACAAAAAAATCCAAAAACGCTCTGGCCAGCGCTATAGCTTTAGCCAAGTCACAACGCAACAGATAGTCGAACAAAGCATTCTCACCACAGCCACGATCACGGGCAATATCCAAGCCGAACAATCTTTGCAGTTTTTCAGAAACCCTTCTACCCGTGTCCATGACACCGTGCTCATTACCTATACCCTCACAAACACCGATACCATCGCCCACACGGTCGGACTCCGACTCATGATGGACACAAAGTTGGGAAACAACGATGGCGCCCCACTCCGCATGGGCAGCCTCGCCGCCACATCCGAAAAAGAAGTCCTCAAAAAAGACCTCTTTCCTTTCTGGCAGGCCTTTGACAACTTACCCTCACCCAATATCGTGGCACAAGGAACCCTTGAGCTACGAGATGCAGACATCGTCCCACCCGACCGCGTCATTTTGGCCAACTGGGGCAGCTTGGTCGACTCACCATGGGATTACAGCACCCAAGAAGGCCGTAGCTTCATACGGGCTGGCGAAACGGAAAAAGACACCGCACTAGCACTTTACTGGGAGCCCATCACCATTCCGCCTCAAGGAACGCGGACCATCCGCACATTATACGGTTTAGGTGGGTTGTCTCTCTCTTCTGGCTCGTTGAGCCTTGGACTCACCGCACCTGCAGAATATGCCCTATCCTCACGCCGTGAAATGCTACTCGTGGGCTATGTCTCCAACGCCAGCGAATTTGATTCCCAAGACACAACAGTAACCTTCACACTGCCTACGGGATTCACCGTCGTTGGTGGGAAAAGCCGTTTTTCACTGGGAACTCTCAAACGTGGAGAAACACGGCAAATCCCACTACGCGTCATTCCTTCCAAACAAACGCAAGCCGGTTCAAATACGCTCATTTTTTCTGTAAAATCCAGTACCCTGGAAAACAATGAGATCAAACGTAAAATCGATATTCTCGCCCCACCCAAAACAGGTCACACACTCACACTCACACAAGCCCGTGTATCCCCTACTGAAGTGGAGCTACAGGTGGATTTGACGCTCACAAACACAAATAAAATCCCTGTAGAAAGTGTGATCGCAAGTCTCAAAAACATTGGCAATGCCACCTTGCCAAACTACGATTTTACGACAAAGGAAATACCTTTAATCAAACCGCATGATAGCCACCGCATCAACTGGCGTTTGCGCATTCCTGACGCGAATTTCCCGCTACGACCCACCGTTTCCGTCACGGTGACAACGCCTGGGCATGACACAGAGACGCTCTATGCAACAGCCCTCATCCCACAAGCAACAGCAGACTTATCCGTCCAGCTCAGTCGTTCGGATATCCTCACACATGGGGCCCCCTTTTATCTCTGGATCTCTGGCGATTCCCGCCAAGGCAAAAACCCTGGGCGCATGGAAATCACGTTTGATCCTGCGGCTTTGCGCATCATTCACTATTCGGCGCCTGAGTGGAAAAACACGGCTACGATGACACAAGAAAACGGGGTGGTTCGCATTGTTCTCCCACCTGGCGCAACACCGCTGGCATCCGTCCCTTTGGGGTTGCTTCATATGCGCGCCATTGGCACAGCGCCATCACAGGTCACCATAAACGTTCCTGGTTATAGTCCGAAAACAATTTTAATTCCTATTCAAAAAGAGGTTCACCCATGACACAACAAACATATGTATTCGCCCTTATTTTCTCACTATTGACCATGCCCTTGCTACACGCACAAGCCATTAGCGATGTCCCGAAAACAGATCCGGCCTATCCCGCCATCTCTGGGGCTGTCAAAAACGGTTATCTTTCCCTATCGTCAGACAATAAATTTCAAGGCAGCAACCCGATCACACGCCTCGAATTGGCCATTTTTTTGGACCGCCTGTCCTCTGATACCAGTGGTACCGAATTGACCAAACCACAGATCCAAGAGCTGCAACAGCTGGCCAAGTCCTACAAAAACAACTTTCTCACAATAGACACCGCTATCGCCTCACAAAACAGCACCGTCACAACCGTCATGAACAACACCGCCAACACCTACAAAGATCTCTGGCAAATCAATGACGACCTACGCGAAGAGATCCGTAGTATGAAAGAAGAAAATGAGCGAAATCAACTCTACATGTGGATAGGGATTGGTGCCGCCGCTATTTCAGGAATTATCCTCAAATAGTGATCCCTATCTCGCAGACACTGGCACAACACTTTGAACAACTCTGCGAAAGCGGACGGTTGGGTCATGGCTACATTCTGCATGGCCCGCCAAAAGGGTTCCCAGCACAAGCCGCGATGTATCTCGCCTTATCCGGGTTATGCGCGCAAAAAAAACCGTGCATGACCTGCAACATCTGCCAAAAAGTACTCAGCCATGACCACCCCGACATCCGGGTATTGTCAGCAGACACCACCTCGGTAGACGCGATTCGACATGTGATCCAGGACATCCAACTCGGGGCGAGAGACGGCCATAGACTCTTTGTCTGCGTTCTCCATGCCGACCATATGACACCCCAAGCGGCCAACGCCTTTCTCAAAACCTTGGAAGAGCCACCCGCCGGGGTCACCCTCATCCTCGCGACCAACGCGCTAGAGCAACTACTCCCAACCATTCGGTCTCGATCAACATGCATCGCATGCCCCAGTGTGCCAGACCCTCAAATCCGACAATGGATCACCGATAAAACAGGGACGGACTATCAAGGCTTAGTTTCCCAAGCATTGGTAGGCTATATCGAAAAAACAGGCATTTTCCCGCAGGAGATCGTCTCAAGAGCCAGCATCGCTAACCACAGCGTCTCAGAGATTTTGAGTCTGGCCGAAAGTTTGGCCAAAGACAAAGCCATCGCAAAATTGGCAATGCAACAATGGCTAGAAGACTGTGTCCGCCCAAGCGACAATCCCGAAACACTCCAAAACAATGCCCACGCGGCCAGGCACTTACTCACCCACATCAAAAACAGCAACTACAATCTCAACGTTCGCCTGCAAATGGAAAGTGTCTTGTTTGGACTACAACGCCAGTAAACATTTCCTAGACAGGGGGGGAGCCCCCGAAAAAACACCGCCTGCTCGCCTTCGGCGAGCAGGAAAAAAAATTGAAAGGGCTGTCGCCCTTTCGATCCCCGTCATGTC
>JAGYJO010000143.1 GCA_018402095.1 bacterium | reverse complement strand
TCAATTTGAGCGGAGCCACAGGCATTACCTGAACAGCAGTTTGCAAATCCAACAACGCACCTGTTGGCGTCGCTGAACGACTCACAATATCTGCCTGATGGGACAGTAGAATAACAGGAATTTGATTTTCCCATGCACTGTCATAAATAACCGATTTACGGTTCATCTTTTGATACCACAACTGATTTTTCATCGATCCAGGCTTTAAGGGAACAATCCAATAATTAATCGACTTCACCAATCGGGATACCAATCCCATCAACGCCTTTACAGACCGTGCCTTCATGGCCAAGGGACACAACTCTTGTAAGAGCACACCAAGCCCCAAACCAAAGAGTTCCGTATCTACGACATGCACCAGGTTTTCAATCTTGTGCGCCGCATGCTTCGCATGATGGTAGGACAACCAATGATCCGCGTGAGGCATCAATACCACAATATGCTTGTAGCCTTGCTCTCTAATCGTATGAAAAAGCTCATGATACTGTCGAATACCTTGATCATCTTCTTCTTTGACCACAAAAATAGGGTATTTCTCCAAAATCTCTCGCGGCAAAACAGCCGAAAAATGGGTCACAAAAGCCAATGTTTTTTGTTTTTTCCGACGCCGAAATTCCACAATTTCTCGTGAAACGGTATCCAAATACCCCAAGGCATAAATCAATACAGGATCCGAAAACGCAGATTCCCCATAAACAGACAATAAATTCAATTTAGCGTTCGAAAAAATAACAGCCATCATGTCGAGAGCATCTGGCGCCACAAGCGAAACTTGCTCCAAAACAGCTTGCTGCTTTTCTACAATTCGAGCCACCAAAGCACCAGCACTTCCTTCTAAAGTAGGCACTTGTGCGGCCGCTACTTGCGACGCAACAGGGAGGGCATCTCCCTTGCTTTCCATTCTCGCCCGAAAGCCCGTCGGTTCTTTGATAAAGTCCCGAATCGCCGATTGCAAATCAGGGTTTTTAATTTTTTCCACATTTTGGGTCAATCGTTGCAAAATAGCTTGCTGCTGTGTTTTGGGTAGTTGGTCAAATTTATTGGAAAGACCTACCATCATAGACATCGAAAACCGAATCATGTCCGATTGGTATTCACCCATCATGCTTGGGTCCAACAACAAAATCAAACTGGACGATATTGAAGATAAAATACCGGTATTTTCAGAAAGCCTCAAAATACTCATCATGCCCATCAACCCATAATTACGCACAGATTCTGAGGGGTTCTTTGCCATTCGCGCAAATCCGGCCACAGCCTCTCTCTGAGATTGAATACTGTCCGACTGGGCTTTGGCCCGCAGATCACGAATCTCAGCATGTATATCCACCTTGGATGGCGTCGATTCCAATTGACCCAGTTTGAGTTGCTGAATCAAGGAAATATCAGATTCACTTTTATGAAGTCCCGACTTGGCTGTCGCTTCAGGGCCTTTTTCCAAAGCACGCAGCTCGACAACAGGTTTATCCTTCACATGTCCAACCGCAATTTGAGGTGGCGAAAAGAAAACCTGCTGCCCTATAGGGTTAACCCCTTGCATAACTACGCTTCCAGTTGATGAAGTGTCGTAATCGTCTCAAGAAGCGCGGATGCACACTCAGCACCCTTATTCCCAAGTTTTCCACCGGCACGGTGCAAAGACTGCTCCAATGTGTCTGTCGTCAGAACACCAAAGGACACTGGCAACACATGCGCCATTGCAACAGCCGCAATACCTTTGGCCGCTTCGCCGGCTACAAAATCAAAGTGTGCCGTATCACCACGAATCACACATCCCAAGCACAAAATGCCATCCGCTTTTTTCAGCGTTGCAATTTTCTGAGCCACCAACGGCAATTCAAATGCACCCGGAACCCACGTGACGGTAATGTTTTCAGCACTGAGACCCGCCTCCAAAAGGGTTTCTTGAGCGCCTTCCAAAAGATTTTTGGTCACCAATTTATTAAACTTAGAAACAACAATTGCAATTTTAATATTCATAATACCCAATAGTAGGCGTTTTTGAGGAATCCAACAACCAGGAAAGAATTTCCTACATGGGGGCAGAGCCCCCGAAAAAAAACTAAAAAATATGCCCCATCTTATCGGCTTTGGTTTGCAGATAAGACGCATTATGCGGGTTCGGCTCAATAACAATCGGAACACGCTCCGTAATTTCCAAACCATAGCCTTCCAAGCCCACTATCTTGGTTGGATTATTGGTCATCAAACGCAATTGGCGAACACCCAAATCCAACAAAATCTGAGCACCCACCCCATAGTCACGCAAATCAGGGTCAAACCCCAATGCCAGATTGGCATCCACCGTATTCGCGCCACCCTCCTGGAGCTTGTAAGCTTTCAACTTATTTTCCAAGCCAATACCACGACCCTCTTGTTTCATATAGAGAACAACACCACGACCCTCTTTTTCAATCATTTTCATAGAGGCTTCTAATTGTTCGCCACAGTCACAACGGGACGAATGAAAGACATCTCCCGTCAAACCCTCTGAATGCACCCGCACCAAAGCAGGCTGACCTCCAGACAAATCACCTTTTGTCAGCGCCAGGTGTAATTTATCATTCACAATATCCTGGTAAGCCGTCAATTCGAATTCCCCATGTGATGTAGGCAAATTCACCGTTTCACGCTTTTCAATAAAGCGTTCTTTTTCAACACGATATTTAATCAAGTCTTTGATCGTAATCATCTTGAGATCATGCTGCTTTGCAAAGGTCACCAAATCCGGAACTCTCGCCATCGTGCCATCTTCTTTGATAATTTCACAAATCACACCAGCAGGCGGCAACCCTGCCAAACGCGCCAAATCCACAGAGGCTTCCGTATGACCGGCACGACGTAACACACCCATACGACGGGCACGAAGTGGGAAAATATGCCCCGGCGAAATCAAATCCGATTTTTTGCTATTCGGGTTAATGAAAATCTGAATAGTCTTGGCTCTATCTGCAGACGAAATACCTGTCGTCACTTGTTGGGAAGGAGACCCATCTACAGACACCGTAAACGCCGTTTTAAAAGCATCTTCGTTGTGATGCACCATTTCCTTCAGGTCCCACTTTTCTAGCAATTCATCGGTCACCGGCAAACAAACCAAACCCTTGGCATGGGTGATCATAAAATTAATATTATCCGGTGTCGCAAATTGTGCCGCGAGAACCAAATCCCCCTCGTTTTCACGGTCCTCATCGTCTACAACGATCACCATACGCCCATTGGCAATGTCTTCGATAGCGTCAGCAATGGGATGAAATATCATACTAGGGGCTCCTTATCGGTATGCAATGTATAAAAATGATACAAATGTTTACCTACAATGTCATATTCAAGATTTACAAAGTCTCCGGCTTTACGCTGAGACAAGACGGTGACTTGCCATGTATGGGGAATGATGTGAACTGAAAAAGAATCCGAGGCCACAGCAACCACCGTCAAACTAATACCATCAATAGCAATAGATCCCTTAGAGACCAAAAGTGGAAAGAATTTGGCAGGATAAGACACGGTGACCGCATAGGTGCCATCACCCAATGTCTGAATAGACTGAATGACCCCGCGATAATCCACATGTCCCTGCAACAGATGCCCCCCCAAAAGGGTCGTTGGGGTCACGCATCTCTCATAATTAAGCACATCACCAACAACGACGTCTTTCAATGTCGTTTTGTCACACGTTTCTTGTAACAAATCGATCTGATAAACGTGCCCTATTTCTCCCATCAACGCCAATTTGGAATCATTCAAAACAGGCAGAACCGTACAACACACACCGTTCAAAGCCAGGCTCTCACCCGTCGTCAGGGATTCAGAAAGGGTAATCGTCAACCCTCTACCGGCAACACGCGCCTCTACAGCAACGACCCTTGCTAATCCCTGGATGAGACCTGTGAACATGTATTCTCTTTAACATATTTTCCCAATATTCCATTGAGAAATTTAG
>JAGYJO010000142.1 GCA_018402095.1 bacterium | reverse complement strand
CTGGCCTTGTATTCTGATGCGTATGATTATCTTTTTTCGTTTTGTGTGTGTGCTTGTGACGGGTGTGTTGTTTTTTTCAATGGAGATTTCAGCGATGACAAATACAAGTAAAGAGATGCGGTTGCGGTCGTTGACCCCTATCCAATATGCGGTGACGCAAGAGGAAGCGACGGAACAACCTTTTAAAAATGAGTATTGGGATACCAAAGACGCGGGTATCTATGTGGATGTGGTTTCTGGCGAAGCCTTGTTTTCTTCTTTGGATAAATATGATTCGGGGTGTGGTTGGCCGAGTTTTACGAGACCTATTTCAGAGGCTGTTTTGACAACCCGTATGGATCACAAATTATCGTCTACACGTGTCGAAGTTCGTAGCAAAGAGGCGGATTCTCATTTGGGACATGTGTTTCCTGATGGTCCTCGCGATAGAGGTGGTTTGCGCTACTGTATCAATTCCGCAGCGCTACGATTTGTCCCTGTCAGTGACCTAAAAAAAGAAGGCTATACTGAATTTTTGGTGCTGTTTTCCCAGCCGCTGGCTAAATGAGTTTTCTGGGACTATCGTTTTTGTTTTCTGATCGCACTAGGGGGCTTTTGTTGTGCGTGGTGTTGCCCATGCTATTGGCTGGCTGCATGTCGGACTTGGCGGACCCTGATTTGGCGCATCGGGAATTGGCCATATATGACAGGGTGGACCTCATGCCTTTTTTTGCGATGATTCCCGAAAAGCCCTTTACGGAGACGCAGCAGGCGTCTTTGAAAGAAAAATACAGTGAGCATTGGTTTCGTCCATGGGGGAAATCGCTTGTAGTACCAGATAAATCCCAGCCGAGTTGGGGTATTTCGTATATTTCAGAAACGGTGCTTTATCGTGAGAATAAAAGATCGGTAGATGCACTTTTTTTGAAAAAAATAACAGCTGAAATGAATTTGGATGCCTTTCCAAATGCGGATACGTTGGCTGTTTCTGTTCGGTATACCCATCTCAAGTATATTCCCGATCATGGGTCTTTGTTTGAAACACCGGATGATTTCCCCTTTGATGTTCTGCAGGTGACGAGTGTGGGGCCAGGAACGCCGTTGCGGATATGGCATGTGAGTCGTGATGGTTTGTGGGTGTATGTGTCGGCACCTTTTGCGTCTGGCTGGGTCTCTGTTCTGGATATTGCTACGATGACCGCAAAAGACACGGCGTGGGTCATGTCCTTGCCCATGTACGCTGTCATGAAAGATAGCGTGGTCGCTGTCTCTCTTGAAACGCAGCGGCCGGTTTTGGATCTTTCTTTGGGCCAGCACTATCCTGGTGTGATGGGACAGCGTTCCCAAGTGTATGTTCCTATTAGACAGTCAGGCGGGCAGGCCCGTTGGTCTGTAGTGGCTGTCGAGGATGCAATGGCTTTGCAGCCTTTTGGTGTGACCTGGTCTAGACAGTTGGTTGCCCAGCTTGCCATGGGGGTTATGGGGGAACCTTATGGTTGGGGCGGCTTGTTTTTTCACAGAGATTGTTCTGCATTGATGCGTGATTTTTTAGCCCCTTTTGGCATTTGGCTCCCCAGAAATTCTGCGGCTCAGGCCAAATATGGTGGCCGTTATGAGAGTCTTTCCATGATGACGAATGAAGAAAAAACGCGTGCTATCGTTGGCAAAGGAAGGCCTTTCTTGACTTTGTTGTGGCTAAAAGGGCATGTCATGTTATATGTTGGCAGTCCACAAGGTGAGCCGATGGCCTTACATAATATCTGGGGTGTTCGTGTTCGTGATCGTCTCGGGCAATCCCAAAAAGTGATTATAGGTCGTACGGTGATTACAGATTTAGAGCCTGGTAAATCGTTGCCAGGTTTTGATTTGACTCAAAGTTTATTGAGTCGAATTGAAGGGATGACATTTTTAGGAGAATAGCAAAGTATGGATGATCAAGTAGATGTGGTGTTATGCCTGACGACTTTCTAGCGTCAAGGTAAAGGCTTTTCAAAACGGAAAGACTTGTCAGGGTTTTCGACGACCATTAGCGGTCAATTACGTAGTCTTCTCAAACAGGTCTACTCTAGCGAATCTCTTGAAAAAGGGATTTTGAACTACCTCAATACCAGAGGCCAATGTGTGTTGCGTATTGAGTATAAACGCCAGTTTTTTAAAGCCCAGTGGGTGCCAGATAAAGTGATGACTGCGTTACCTCAGTTGGCCTACTCGCCTTCTGAAGGCACCGTACAGTCGTCTTATTATGCACAGGGTTTAGGCGATATTCAGGATGCCATTCGTTTGGGTGATACGTTGTTTTTTGATAAATGGCGTGGCGAATTGTTGCAAATGCAAGCGCCTGAAGCTTGGCCCCATCAGCAGTGGCGGGTGCCGGCGTTTCTAGAAGCCCCTGTCTGGGAGTATGCGAATGATGTCGCTGAAATGCCATTTGTTTTGCGGGTTTTATCGCCACAAACACCAGAAATAGATACGACTGCTGATGAACCAGCCTCGCCCGCAAAAGCCCTTCATTATCCATTGGTTGAGGCTGAGCTACTACCGTCTGGGTCTGTTGTGGTCAATTTGAGACGTCAAAAAGAATCCACGTCTCTGGATTTCTTCTTTTCGCATGGCAACCATCGCCTTCCTGTACAAATGGAACGCTGTATTGTGCAAAATGATGAGGAAGCTTGGGAGAGTGCCCATTTCTTTTTGCCCATTCCGTCTCATGATGTGTGGGATGTTGTGCCTGTACCAACGGATCTTTTGCTGCAGTGTTTTCGGTTGTGCGAAGAAATTGATCCTCGGGTAGCGGTTACCACGACGGGTTTTGATTTTACGCGTGGCATTTCTTTGGAGGCAGAACGTGAGTTGCTTGCTCGCTTTGCGGAACGGTCTGTTGTGGTGCAGGTACATGAGATGCCGGCTACGGTAGAGGACTGGAAAGTAACGCTGGATATGCGTAGTGGTGATACGCCAGAAATTCGTGTGTTTCGTGGTCGTATTAGTGTAGAAGAAGCACTTTGGGAAGAGGCGATTCGGCAAGATGGTCAGGTAATTGATTCCCATCGCTTGATTCTGTTGCGAGAAGAAGCCCGTGTGGCGTTGGCTGCGTTGGCGAAATGGCGACAATTGAAAGAGAAAACCGCCAAAGGTCATACATGGCACCCGCTGCTTCAGTGGGTGTATTTGCGTCAAAATGGCGTGGATGTTTTGTTGTCTCCTGAGCAACAAACAGTACTGACAAAATTGATGCAGTTTTCTGAAATGCCAGATGTGACGATTCCGTCTTATTTTGCCGCGACATTGAGAGCGTATCAGCATGATGCGGTTCGATGGTTACGGTTTTTGTACGGTTTGCAGATGGGTGCCTGCTTGGCGGATGACATGGGCTTGGGAAAAACGGTACAAACATTGGCCTTTTTGTCTGTGATTCGGGAGACGGATCCTACCGCGAATATTATGATCGTTGTACCGCCTAGCTTGGTACATCACTGGGTAGCGGAGTGGAAAAAGTTTTTGCCGGGTATTCCTGTGGCTGCGGTTACTGGAAAGAATGACTTTGAAGGTAACCTTGCATGTGTGACCTCTTATGAAGCTGTGAGACGTCAATCGACTACTTTTGGGAAACGTCATTGGCAAGTGGTTGTTTTTGATGAAGCACATTGGGTCAAAAACCCAACGGCACAGAGAGCCGATGCTGTTCGTCGTATCGTGTCTGATTTTAGACTGTGTTTGACAGGTACACCGTTAGAAAACCATCTTGGAGAGTTTGTTGCTGTGATGGAAACCGCTGTTCCTGGCTTATTTTTTGGTGGCGGTATTTCTAAAACAGGGATGGAACAAGATTGGGTTCGGGGTGCCAAACCCTTTTTGTTGCGTCGGACAAAGCTCCAGATGTTGCCAGAATTGCCAGAAAAACTGGAATCGGATGTGGTCTTGGAAATGGCGGCGGATCAGCAAGATGCCTACGATGCTATTCGGGCTGAAGCACGTCAAAAAATCGTGGATGCCTATGCCTC
>JAGYJO010000141.1 GCA_018402095.1 bacterium | reverse complement strand
GTCCTCACGTTTATCGAATAAGATCGCTATTTCAGCCTGTGTTTGTTCGTTTGGGGTATGGTATTTGAGTGTGTAAGAGAGCGATCTTCCGAATGATTCGGCAAAATCCCGAAGGGCCTGATCTAGACTCTGTCTTGTCGCGCTGAGCTGTTGTGTACGAATCGTTTTTTGTCGTGAGACAGGGTGTGTGATGTCTTCGTTGCTTTTTTTGCGTTTGTTTTGCTGCGGGCGTCTTTTGGGCCTAATGTATTTGACAGATTTCGCGCGTAAACTTGCGGCGCAGTCTTCTCGGCTCATAGCGTGTAAATAGTGCGCCGTTCCTGATTTTTGGGCTGGTGAATTGTCGCAGTTGATAAAGGCTCTGAGTAGCTCCAATACAAAGATGTGGACTCCTGAATCTCTACTTAAAGTTTTGTAGATATCCCTATTTTCAGGAATGGAGGCATGATCAATTAAACCTAATACAGCCTTTCCTACCGCTCTGGACTTAACTTCTCTAAGGGGTTGTGTTTCTTTCCCACTTTTTATTTGATCATCGGCGGATAATTTTTTGTTGCCTATAGCCCGAAAGAGATCTTGTATGGTTGATTGTGTGATCTCGTCCATAAGCTCAGGCTGTGACAGGGTTGTATGCAGGTCTTCCCCGAGTTGCCTAGCGATTGCCATCAGCTCTTCACGATTCTTAGTTAGCGGTTTTATCGTATCCGTAGCTGTTACGGATGAAAAAGAGGCGATAGCCTCTCTTATTGCTGGATTGTTTGCTATGACGCCCTTATTGTTCGATGGTGTTGGTAGCTTTTTGTTTACGCAGGTTACTGGGTGTCGTGGCTTTGTTCGTATGGCTATTCTTTTTTTCATAATGGGTTATCGTTTTTTTTTGAAAAAAATTTCAATCGAATAAGGGCCCTTGTTCACGTGCTAAGTACAAGACTTGAGGGGGGCGTGTAATACTTCGATTTTCAATAGTTGTAACTATCTCGCCCTAGGGGGATTGAAAGGGCTCCGCCCTTTGGATCCCGTAGGAGGTAGATAGTACCAATAGTTAGATTATCTCGTAGAGACGCAGGGTCCTGCAGTCTCTGCGAAAAGCCATCTCGGTTTAGGTTTTCAGCAAACGCGATCGATAGGGTCCTGACTTACATCACCCCATACGCCAGCATGGCATCGGCAACTTTGATAAACCCTGCAATGTTGGCGCCTTTGACATAATCGGTATAGCCATCGGCTTCTTGGCCATGGGTGACGCATTGCTGGTGAATGCGTTTCATGATTTCTTGGAGCTTGGCATCGACTTCGTCACGGGTCCAGCTCAACCGCATGCTGTTTTGTGACATTTCCAATCCGGAGATAGCCACGCCACCAGCGTTGGCGGCTTTGCCTGGTGCGTAGAGGATCTTGGCGTTACGGAAGACTTCGACGCCCTCTAGAGACGTGGGCATGTTTGCGCCTTCGGAGACCAATTTACATCCGTTCTGTATCAATGTTTTGGCGTCTGTTTCTGATATTTCATTTTGTGTGGCAGATGGGAATGCCAAGTCACCAGGAATAGCCCAAGGACGTTCTCCTGGGTGATAGGTGGCATTTGGGTAGTGTTGAATGTAGTGTGAGATATCGACGCGTTGGACTGTTTTGAGGTCCACAATATAGGCGAGTTTTTCTCTGGTTACACCTTCGGGATCATGAACGAACCCTGTAGAGTCAGAAAAGGTGATGGGTTTCCCCCCCAAATCAATGATTTTTTCGATCGTGTATTGGGCCACATTTCCAGATCCAGAGACGAGGCATGTTTTGCCGACGAGATTGTCGTTTTTGGTCGCGAGCATTTCTTTGGCAAAATAGACGGATCCATAGCCAGTGGCTTCGGGTCGGATCAAGCTCCCACCATAGTGAAGGCCTTTGCCGGTGAGCACGCCAGTGAATTCATTTGAGATACGTTTGTATTGGCCAAAGAGATAGCCAATTTCACGGGCACCGACGCCGATGTCACCCGCTGGGATATCGGTGTTTTGACCAATGTGGCGTTGCATTTCAGTCATGAATGCTTGGCAAAAGCGCATGACTTCTCGGTCACTTTTGCCTTTGGGATCAAAATCCGAGCCGCCTTTTCCGCCACCGAGAGGGAGTGTGGTGAGGCTGTTTTTGAAGACCTGCTCGAATCCGAGAAACTTGAGGGTTCCCAATGTCACGGAGGGATGAAATCTGAATCCGCCTTTGTAAGGGCCTATGGCATTATTGAATTGTACGCGATAGCCGACGTTGATTTGGGGTGTTCCGTTGTCGTCTTCCCAGACGACGCGAAACATAATGACGCGGTCAGGGACGGTCATACGCTCAAATACTTTTGCGGCTTGGTAGCGGGGATGTGTGTCGAGGAAGGGGATAATAGATTCGGCAACTTCTTGAACAGCTTGGTGAAACTCGGGTTCTCCTGGCGATCGTTGAATGACGTCGGCCATAAAGGTGTTAACTTTTGTTGCTATGCGTTCGTGTTGCATGAATCCCTCCGGCTATTATTGATGATAGACCGGATAGTTTAGATGATTTTTGGGGAATGAGACAGGCGGTTTTTGTTCTCGTATTCGCCAAACCACACGAACTCTCATAGGCGATATATATTGGTAATGGTCAGTCCACGTTAGGGGGGGGTAGAACCCCATTCAATTCCCTCCCCGTTTTATGGGGAGGGAATCTCGTTACCCAAGTTTGGAATCCCTTATAGTTTCCAATCTAGTGTAAAGAGGACGGGTACCTTTTTGAGATCGAGTGTGCCTAAGGAAGACAGTTCGACTCTCGCACTGAGGTTGTGCAGGATAGAATAAACGGCACCTACTTTTACATCAAAGGCAATGTCTGAAGCAGACGTATCGGAGAATTGCTGAGCCGTGTTTGCGAGGCGATAGGAAGCGTCGTGTCCTGTGAGGAGAGTGTGTCCACTGAGGCCGACTTCAGAAAAGGCACGGAACTTGTCGACATCAAAAACAAGGCCAGCACGGGTGTTCCAGATATTGGAGAGCAGGGTGCGTGTGTCCCAATGGATGTAGTCGCCTTCGGAATAGGCATCTTGGGATTCGTAAACGGCGGAGAGGTCCCCTGCAAGGTTTAACGTAAGCCCATTTCCGAGCGCAATAGGATGTTTCACAGATAGGCCAAGCATGGCCTCGGAGCTTTGGGTCTGACTACGAATCGTCTGCTCTCCTGACTCTGAATCAAAATTGGTAAGGATGCTTCTAGAGGTGTCCATCCATGTTTTTCCCAGGCCAGCGCGCCATGAAATATCGAGATCAAACAGCCTGACAGGGGTTGATTGATATCCAAAACGTAGACCCGTCGCTGTGATGCTCTGATCGTCGTCATTATCAATGGCGATTTGTGATTGCTGAACATCGAGCCAGAGGGCTCCTGAGGAATCCAGCATGAAACCGGTGTTGACCCCTTGCGTAGCGAGGGTATAGTTCAGGTCTGACTGTGCGTCACGGAGGCTGGTATTGGCATATGGGCTCAACCAAAAAGAAGCGGGGTTTTCCGGTAAGACACGGAGAAGGGTGTTGGTACGCGCTGCGACCCAATCGTTAGCGATATCGAGAGCGTCTACATTGGCCGCTATGATGAGATCATTTTCTTGGACAAAAGATCGACTCTGGCTAGAGGTGTCGGTAACCGTCCAAGATCCATCAGTTTCGTAGATATAAGACCGTGTACCAACGTCAATGGTGAGATCTGCGCTGTCATGGGTAAACAGGGTTCCCGTAATCAACGCGTCTTTTTGCAAGGTCAAAATATTGTCAGAACCCGATGCAAAGTAGACGGCGTAGGCATTTGATCCATCGGAAGCTTTGGCCGAAACCCTTCCCTGAATCGTCACGGAATTGGTTTCCCCAGTTTGATGGATAGCATAGGCGTGTCCATTGCTGGACTCGGTGTGTATTTTACCTGTGACGGTGACGCTGTTTTCAGCTCCTTCTTGATGGATGCCATAGGCGAGGGTTGTGCCACTTTCGGAT
>JAGYJO010000140.1 GCA_018402095.1 bacterium | reverse complement strand
ACTCAAACTATCTTTTTTATTTTTCCAAACCGTCATCAATGCCGTGGACTTGCGATTGTTCTCAGCCATACGCATAATAACGAATTCAGCAATAACATCTCTATTATACTGACCATCCGGCAAGGTGGCTTTCAAAAGCGCCTTATCTTCGGCTGGTAAAATTTTCACAGGATCAAAACCCGCAGTCGCTAAGTTTGCAATAATATAACTATACAAAGCATGATTACGGGTACCATCATAAATACCACTCTCAACCGACGTATAATAAGCACTATAAAACACCTTATCTATTGGTTTAACGGCCAAAGCACGCTCAGATTGGCCTAAAACAGGTGACAAAAAGCACAGTATCACTACAGCAAATAGGCTAAGTAAAAAATAGCTAACTCTAAGATTAACAATCACAACTAATCCTCCACCATCCGCTTTTTTAGCCGTTTGCGGAGTTTTTCCAAAATACGCATATGCAAGCGACAAATTTTACTTCGAGATTGATTCATTTGATCTGCAATATCTTTTTGCTTAATCCCTTTAACATAAAACAAATCTATAAATTGCTGTTCCACAGGATCCAAAGATTTAATTTCGTTCCACAAGGTGTCATCCGCATTATCTAAAGCATCAATAGCAATGTCTTGAGATCCCTCAACCTCACCCACAACGTCAATAGACATCAGGCAAACCATAGCAGAATCTGAAAGCAAGTCTAAAAAGCCACTCTCAACATCCGTTGAAGCTGGCGCGGCATCCAAATCGGTAATAGCAGCTTCAACTACATCCGCAATACGATCCTGAATGCGCCGACGATAATCCGCATAATCGCCAGGATTTCGGTATTGCCATTCTGTACGAATACGATCATACATTTCGCCACGAATACGATAATAAGCATAGGTCTTGAAGCTAGATCCTTTATCTTGTTTGAAGTTGCGATGGGCCTTCATCAAACCTTCCATCCCAAAACTCACCAAGTCCCCAAACTCTATCACCGAAGGAACAGAGCCCCTAGACATCAACTGCGCAGCCACACCCTCAATCATGGGGCGATGTTCTTCTATAAAAACATCATCTAAAGGACGAATTTCCGAATATTTATCTGCATTCTGTAGTTGTTCTATATTCAAATCCACATGTGTGACAGCGTTATCGTCATGTAAGTTTGCTGTCATGGCTAATGAGGCACCTTTCCAATCGTCAGGCCACCCATATAACGCGAATTGTCTTTTTTGGTAAGTGACTGAGAGGTGTCTCCATCAAGACGCCCATGCCCCTTGAACAATTTACGCATACCCAAAACATCTTGTTTTGCCAAACGCTCCGCCATAGCACGTGTAATTAACTGGTCTTGCATACTCGTATCGGCAAAGCTACCCATTTCCGCTTTTTCTTCTTCTGACAACATACTAGGCTGGGATTGAAACATAGGCTTCAAAAACATCATTTCCAAGAAATACGATTCTACAAAAATCATGGCTTCCTCTTCTGTTTTGGGCTTTTTTTGATTTTGATCCATCATCATTCCCAACATACCCGTATCAACACCGGCGCATCCTGCATAAGATACAGACCCAGGAAACAAATTGTGTTTAAAAACAAAAAGCAAACCCTTTAAAAAAAGACACAGAACACCAATAGCCGCAGCTTTGTTACGAAAAAAAACAAACTTTCGTAACAATACGCTCATATAATTTCAAGATCCGCAATCAAAGATCCAGACTCTTTTAAAGCCTGAATAATCGAAATCAAATCTCTGGGACTAGCACCAATTTCATTCAATGCATTCACCAAGCTCGACAACGTTGCTGATGGGTTCAAATAAACCATACGGTTATCAGGAGACTCGACTCGAATCGTTTCCGCCTGACCAAAACCAGCTACCCCACCGGGCGCCGGCCCCGCAGCCGCCTCTCCATCTGAAATACGAATAGAAACGCCCCCATGGGTTAGGGCCACAGGAAATAGCCTCACCATTTCACCAATAACAATGGTGCCTGTTCTAGAATCAATAACAACTTTTGCAGACGCATCTGGAATAAAAGAAATATTTTGCATTTGTGAAATAGCAGTTACCAAATCTGTAGATTCAAGATCCGACAAAGGAATTTTAATAGTGTTTGGATCTTGAGCACGTGCATTTGCAAAACCATTGAGACGAAGCGCCTGAGAAAGCCGTGTTGCATTAACAAAATTAGGTTCTTTCAAAACAATGGTTACATTGTGTTGATCCTGAAACGTCACAGGAACTTCATTTTCAACAATAGCACCCTGAGGAATAGTGCCTACCGTGGCCTGATTTTTATAATACCTACCCTGCGCGGACTTTTCCGCAGTACCACCATCCAAAAGAGACCCTTGAGCCACAGCATACACCTGCATATCAGCACCCATTAAGGGCGTCATAATAAGGGTCCCACCAGAAAGACTAACCGAATCACCCAAAGAAGATACCACAACAGAAATACGTTGCCCTTTTTTGATAAATGGCGGCAAGATCGCAGTCACCATGACAGAGGCCACATTACGAGAACCAAATTCCCGAGGACTTCCCGATATACCCATTTTGCGCAACATATTGGTCAAAGACTGCTCCGTAAAGCCTGCATTACGAGAATCTCCCGTATTACGCAACCCTACCACCAATCCATAACCCATCAATTGATTGTCACGAGCCTCTACAATGTTAGCCACATCTTTTAAGCGAACAGGAACTGGCTCTGCAACAAGTATAGTCGAAACTAAAATACCCAAACACAAACTCAAACCAAGAATTACATTTTTGTTATACATTAAAACAACCAATTAAACATTTTTGTCAAAACCCCAGGGTTTTGCTTTGATCCAACAACACCAGCACCATTTACAGAAACTTCTGCTTTTGCTATTTGATACGAATTAATCGTATTGTCTCCACCGATATCTGAAGGTCTGATAATACCAGAAACACGTATGGTCTCTACTTCATTATTAACCTTCACTTTATGTTCCCCAACCACATACACGTTACCGCCATCCAAAATCTCAGTAATAACAGCTGTGATCATAGCTCTGACTTGGCTTTTTCTAGAGGTTTGCCCTGCACCACGATATTCATCACTACCTTTTAAGGAACCATCATAAGTTTTTCTAATCGTCTCTGTTCCCAAAAGATTCGCTACCTGATCCCAAGCGGAACCAAGTTCAAAACCAATAGAAGACCCTTTACTTGTCAGCGTGGATGCTTCTTGTACAGCAGACGTCGATTCTGAAATCACAATCGTTACAACATCTCCGACACGAACTCTTTTTCGTTCCCCACCATACAAGCTACCAGTAGATGCATTCCACAATGAATCCGCCAAAGCAGGCCCTTGCAGACACAAGATACACATGACACAGACAAAACTAATCCAAAAGTACGGTTTTTGCATCTACAACATGTCCTTCCACAACCCGGCGCGCACCAATTTGTAAACGTATTTTTATTTTCTGACCTATTTTCGCATCAGACAACGCTTCGCCTCTAAGCTCAAAGCGTAAATCCTCACGCGTCAAAACACCACGCACTAGGGTACCACGACGCACATCTGGAACACCACGTACCATTGCTTCCGTCAAAACGGTCTCAGCCGGAAGCGTTGTCACAATTTCATTACCCACCGCGGACTCTGCCATTCTCAACGCACCCATCGGTTGAGCCTGCGCATCCGAAACACGTACAGAAAAATCAGAAGACGTCACAATTTCGCCACGAGAAAGCATGCGCGTCGTCTCCAAAAGAGGCGCCAAAGCCGTAACCTCAGCAACAGCTCCGTAGCGCCCTACCTGACGACCTTGAGCATCCATCAAAAGAATAGGCAAAATGGAACGACCCATTAACTGATACCGACCGCCTACCCAATCAACCGAAGCCGTCACAGCCTCAGGATGCAAAGCAACAATATCTGATGCATTTCGAACATCTACATGAATACTGTCCTGCAACAAATAGGGCATTTGATCATATAGCTTCGTACGAACATCTGTCAT
>JAGYJO010000014.1 GCA_018402095.1 bacterium | reverse complement strand
GTCGCTGGTCCCTGAGGTTTCTCGAAGGGTGGTCCCTGAGGTTTCTCGAAGGGTGGTCCCTGAGGTTTCTCGAAGGGTTCGATCCCCCTCCCTCTAGGAAGCGGTTACTTGAATCCCGAGTGTAGGAAATACGTGCCTTCGACTATCCCCCCTCTCCCGCCCTTTGGCGCTGTTTAGTGTGTTAGTGTCTCCATCGTGTCGATAGCGTCATCGTCGTCTGAGTCAGTTTTCTTTTCCAGCAATTGGAAATTGTCTGCAATGACTTCAGTGATGAAATGCTTGGTCTGGTCTTTTTCGTAGTGCCGCGTCTGAATTCGACCGGAGACCAAAACCGGCGATCCTTTTTTTAATAACTGCATGCCGATCTCAGCTGTTTTTCCCCAGATGCAAATGGGAATGAAGTCAGCACCTGTGTCGCCGTCTTCTTTTTTGTAGCCGCGACTTACCGCGAGAACAAAATAGAGCTTGCTCACGGTAGCCGATATTTTTTTGAGATCTGGGTCTCGAATCAGTCGTCCTACCAATGTGGTTTGGTTGTATGCAAATGCCATAATATCTCCTTTTCTTCGTTCTTAATTTTGGGAACGCAAAGGAGATTACTCTTAAAATAAATGCAACGTCAATGTTTTTTATTTTATGAAATTAACATCTTTCAAAACAAGGGCGTCTATATCCATGGCGAGAATCCATGCGCCTTGAGGCGATGTAACCCAGCCGTTCCCCTGTTGTGATGGCGTGGGTGTGCTGACGTCTGTGGTGTCCCAAGAAAACCACCCGGAATAGTCTTGGTCACTGTCTCTAAATTGTATATATATGCCATTGTCAAACGGTCGCGTGGATTCAACGGGATAGGGAAGCTCTATCCTTTGGAGAAGGCGGCCCGTTTGTGTGTCAAAACGTAACAACTGGTGCCGGGTTGTATCTGTGACAAAGACCGTCAATGTGTCGTCACGCAAAATGGGCGGTTGTGTGATGCTGTAAGCTCCCAGTGTCATGTGCCAGAGCGATCTGCGTTGTTGTTTGGAGAAGGCCTCTATACCTGATTCGCCTGGAGATGCTAGTCCTGCATAAAGTGTGTTTTTTGTATCGATAATAGACGTTGGTGGCAGTCGAAAGTGGATGTTGTTATCCGCCGTTCGGAATTGGTTTCCTTTTGCGGATGTATTCGTTTTGTTGGTCACAAAAAGTGTGTCGGCCTCGATATCGCTCTGAGTTGTCGTGTGTGTGTCGATGTCGAATGTGATGAGTTTGCCAGACTTAATCATACTTACGGTTTTGCCAGAACCTATTGCGCTGGTGATATTTTGGCCGAGATTTTCGGAAAAGAGAACCCCGCCAGAATCGGGCTGTATTGCAAATAAAAAGGTGTCGCTATTTGTGCGGCGTACCATATACAGAATGCCTCTGTAATCCCAAATAGGAGAAAGTGCCGTTCCTGGTACTTGAAATGTCCAACCGACTTTTTTGGATAAGGTATCTATGCATGTCAGGTATTTCTCGAATTGAACGTAGAGGTTGTTGCCAGAAAGTGCCCAGCTATGTGGACTTCCTATTTCCGGGGTATTGAGTGGGATGCGGTGTTGGCGCTTGATAGGGTTTTTGATATCGAGTTTTTGATGGTTTTTTTCGCTGCTACGACGAAATAAGTCACTGGTCCAGATGCTGGGCATTTTTGGGTCTGGTAGCGGTCTCTGGATGGGGGCGGGGGTTTGGCCTATTCCGAAGCTATCTACGATATTTCTGAATGTTTGCTGCTGTTCTTTCCAGTACCCAGGCGTGGTTTCAATTGAAACCACATAACCGACGTTTGGACTGACAAAGTAGTAATATTCTCCGACGATATCGTTTTTGATTTTATTGGTGTTGCTGATGCTTTGTCGGCCATAGACGATGACGCGGCCATCATTTGCATGTACCCGGCTGAGTTCTTCGGGCTTTGCCGGGCGATCAAGCATGGACATCCATCCTTCAAAACGGGAGACGACTTGGTATTGTGCAAGTGCATTCACACTGGTTAATTCTTCTGCTTGGTAATAGGCGATATTGAGGGTGGCGGAGTTGTCTTGGCTCAAAAAATAACGTTCGTTTGGGGTGGGGGTGTCGAGCGCTTCCCAGTCGTGAGGGATGTCGATATACGCACCGTAAAAGGCCAATGTGTCTGCGTGTAGTGGTTGGTAAACGCCGAATACGCCAAGCAAAATCACAAAAATGAGTTTTTTTGCTGTTTGTACGATGTGTTGTGTTGTCTGCGCAAGACCCGGCGTCTTGCTGAAAAGTTGTACTCTACTCATGTGTATCACCCCATGATAATATCCCCAGTAATTATGTTGAATCTCTCAAAAAAAACAAAAAGGGTCGTTCTCGTTCTTCTTTTTCTCTTTGTGATCGTCTTGATACCAGGGCGGTTTGTTTTGCCACAGATGCCTGTTGCTGGCCCCTACTTTACATCATTTTACCAATATATGGATGGTTTTTCCGTATGGAGCGCAGGGCGTAGTCGCGATATCTATTATCCTGAGGGGAAACCTGAGTACCCTAAGGCGACTGTGAATGCTTTTTTTGAAGAAAGAGATGTCCAGTTTGTACTACTGACTTCAGATGTCACCGTGTACGTGTCACCGACTGAAAATGCACGTGAAGTCACGTCTTTGATGGCGGGTACCCGTGTTCGTCCAACCTATACGGGGAGTAATGGTCAGTGGTCTTTTGTACTGGATCCATTGACGCTAAAGCCTTTGGGTTGGTGTTTGGATGTGTATTTGGGGTACAAAGATCGCTTTGAGCCTGTTAGCGACTGGGGTCTGTCGGATTTTGGTATGTGTATTGGCGAATATTGTGCGGAATTTCATGTTTCATCGCAAGGTTTGTTTGATATGTCGTGGGAAGCCATTGGCCAAGGGTTGCAGCTGTCAGGCACTGGGAATGGACGTCTCTATGAATACAATGGCTTGATATGGCTCAAACAGGCCAACTCGGCCAACCTAGATGAATTGATGCTTCGGACGCCTGAGGGCGGATTGAAACACGAGTTTCGTCGTCAAAAAGAACCTATTCGTCTTTCGAAAAAAGAGGATGGGGTTTTGCGAAATACAAAAAAGTCTGTTTTTAGTTTTTAATTCGTTCCGTTTGGAGTTTGTAAGGAGATTCACGTGTCACGTATTGAAGAAATTATTGCCAGAGAGATTTTAGACTCTCGTGGGAATCCGACCATTGAAGTTGATGTTATTACAGAAGAAGGCATTGTTGGTACGGCGATTGTGCCTTCTGGCGCATCTACGGGGTCTCGTGAAGCCATTGAGATTCGTGATGGTGATCCTTCTCGCTATTTGGGAAAAGGTGTTCTGAAAGCGGTTGCGGCTGTGAACGAAACCATTACCCCTCACCTAGTGGGTACCTCTGTTTATGATCAAATGGGTATTGATGCGATGCTGGTCGCGTTGGATGGTACCCCCAATAAGTCTCGTTTGGGTGCCAATGCCACATTGGGTGTGTCTATGGCAGTAGCCCGTGCAGCGGCTTTGGATGCTGGCTTGCCGTTGTTTAGTTATTTGGGTGGGCCTTTTGCACATGCATTGCCTGTTCCAATGATGAATATTCTCAATGGTGGGGAACACGCCGACAATAATATCGATATTCAAGAATTTATGGTCATGCCTGTTGGGGCGTCTTCTTTTTCTGAGAGCCTTCGCATGGGTGCTGAGATTTTTCATACGTTGAAAAAAGTCTTAAAGAAGCGTGGTTTGAGCACATCTGTTGGGGATGAAGGTGGTTTTGCCCCATCGTTGGATAGTAATGCTGTGGCACTGGATATGATCATGGAAGCCATTGTCGAAGCGGGGTATAAGCCTTTTGATGATGTTCGTTTGGCTTTGGATGTGGCGTCTACTGAATTTTTCAAAGACGGTTTGTATCATTTGGCGGGTGAAGGCATTACTCGGACCACGGCCGAAATGATTACGTATTACCAAGAGCTCTGTGAAAAATATCCGATCATTTCCATAGAAGATGGTTTGGCTGAAGGGGATTGGGAAGGCTGGGCTGCCTTGACCAAGGCTTTGGGTGACAAAGTTCAGTTGGTTGGTGACGATTTGTTTGTGACCAATACGAAGATCCTCAAAGAAGGCATTCAGAAAAAAGTGGGCAATTCTATTTTGATCAAAGTGAATCAAATTGGAACAGTGACTGAAACATTGGCGGCTATTGAGATGGCGAAACGTGCGGGGTATACGGCTGTTATTTCTCACCGTTCGGGTGAAAGTGAAGATACCTTTATCGCGGATTTGGCTGTCGCAACCAATGCGGGACAAATCAAAACAGGGTCTCTGTGTAGAACGGATCGTGTGGCGAAGTACAATCAGTTGCTACGTATCGAAGAGATTTTGGACCAGTCTGCGAACTATCCTGGATTAGAAGCGTTTTATAACCTTGGGCTATAAGCGTCAAATCATTACACGTGCATCACTGACCCCGCTCTGGCATATCTTAGGAATAGCTGGGGCGGTGGTCTTTTGTCTGTATATTTGCGGGATTGGAATCAAAAGTGTTTTTAGATATAATGCGTTTCACCGAGAACATGCCGATCTTCAGCAGACGTTATTGGCGGTTTCAAAGCAAAACAACTATTATAAATTACTGCTCTCTCGTCGTAACAATCCTGAGTTTTGGGAGCTTCATGCCAAGCAACGTTTGGGTTATGTCAACGCTGGAGAGTATGTGTATAAAGCAGTACAGGAAAAGGAATAAGTATGTCTGAAGAGCTGATTGGTCAGGTTGTCGATGGCGAAATTACACATATAGCGGCTTTTGGTGCTTTTGTGAAAATGACCAATGGAGAAGAGGGATTGGTTCACATCTCTGAAATCGCAAATGAGTTTGTGACTGATATTACCAAGTTTGTTGCTGTCGGCGACAAAGTACAAGTCAAAATCATGGCGAGAAATGCCAAGGGGAAATTGGAGCTTTCGGTCAAACGTACGGTTGAAGTGGTTGCCCCAGAGCCGACTATGTTTGTGAATAAGAAAAGTAAAAATGGTGCTTTCGAAGAAAGAATGACTTCTTTTTTGAAAAAGTCGGAAGAAAAGCAGATAGACATACGCCGTAATATGAAACATAAGCAAGGGGTAGTCAAAAAAAGGAAGTGATCGCTCACCTCTGAAACACAAATGGACGGACCTATAGGTCCGTCCATTTGTGTTTTGTTGGGTATATTTCTACAAGGCTAGACAGTTGCAACTTATTTAAGTTCTATTTGGTACTATATATTTGTCGAACAGATTCTAAAAGAAAAATTCCCCCAGTAGCCAATGTAATCCACCCAGAGGGTATGTTGGGCCCAGATTCTCTTAATGATTCTACACCACTAAAAGCAAAGGCAGTTCCGGTTAATCCCAATGCGGTGGTAGATGACATGGGAAAAGAAGCCGTGGCTGCTTGTAAATAAGTTCTAGGAATTTTTACTTCAACCGGAGGACAGATTTCATCTAAAAGTTTTTGAGCAAGTCCATCAACGGAAGATAAAGCTTTACTTGTCAGTTTTTTGACAGCAAATGTTTTAAGCTTATCACTATCCCTAATCATTTTAATTAATGCTTTTCTAAATACAGATCGCATATCAGTATTTTCGGGTAAAATATACGCGTTAATAATAGTTTTAGTGGCTTCATTCTCATCGACTAAAATTAGTTTTTTTAATGTATCATGTCTATCACTTTTAGATATAGTTTTATCAGATATTTGTTGATTTAAATCTTCTATAACTTTTTTTTGAGATATTGGATGTAACTTGCCCCACGAGGAAATGATTTGTTGTTTTTGTAGATCATTTATGTTCTCTGAAGCGGACTTTTTTGGAAAAGGCAGATGAATAAAGATCTCTTTTTGCACAAGTTGGCCACTGGCTCGGTTTTGTCTAATAACCTGATGAGTAAGACGTTTCAAGTTTTGATTTTGAATGCTTTGGTTACTTTGTACTTGCATATAAATCTCCTTTTTATAGTATAAATGTTAAAATCGTATAAATGTTAAAAAATCACCAATTTGTTTGTCATGAGTTGGCATTTTTCTGCGTGCTTCTCGTAAGTGGTTTTGAATGATTTCTTTATTTTCAAGAGACGACTTTGCAATAGCATTAGCTTTGCCTAAAAATATCTTTTTAAGAGGATCCACTAAAGTGCCATTTTCAATATGCTTAAGTAATTCATTGGTAATTGTTTGGATACTGTCTTCAGAAAATCCTACATCAGATTGATGTTTTCGAGAAATTTCTGCAGCTACTCGATTGGGAGGCGCTATAGGATTTTTAACGACAGAATTAGGCTCAGTTCTTGAATCGCTTAATAATGGGATATGTTCACTGATGTTTTTATGAAACCTATTGCGAAGACCTAAATCCAATGGCGCGTTGTTTTTTTCTACTGTAAGCATGTTTTTCTCCTTTAGGTAGTTATCGTAAGTAAAACCCTATAAATTTCACAAAACATCATTTTAAGATACTTGAGGAGCTAAGAAGTGAGTAACTATTTAGCCCTCTGAGATCCCTTTTCTTGCTCGTCGTTGGTGAGAAACGGGTAATCAAAAGGGCATGCGCCCTTTTGATTACCCTAGAACTAGATAGTTACAGCAATTTTACGAACAGACAATCTATAGCTCACTCTGTGATTGGCTTGGTTTTGGATATTTCTCAACCAGAAGGTGCGTTTTGCGACAGCGCCTAGCGGTAATTACCGAAGTCCCATATCTTCGTCATAAATCAGGTCTTGAGCTTGAGAATAACCTTCAATTTTTTGTTTCAAGTCCTCTTTGGAAGTTGCATGAATGGTATGGCAGTTTACGTTACGTCCCGCTTGTTGCAATTGTACAACAAGCGCAGTCTGATTGGTATCATTCCCATTATATATCTGAATTTCGGTGAACGCCCTTCTGTCTTGATCTGTAAAAAATAAATAATTTGGCTGCGATATTTCTATGCCCATATTTTCTGCTCCACTGTCTATAGATTTATGTTTAAAAAAATAGTCGCGACAGCTGCACACTGTCAATTCTTCTGAATGCAAGTGAGCTGAGAATCTGCTCTCTAATATGCACGAAGCGATAGGTTGTCAGTCTGTACCCATTCCAAAATGAAATCTGGATCGAGGACTTTCCAAGTCGCTTTGGCCACATATACACGTTCCAAAATGAACCCAGCTCCTAAATCGTTCTGGTCATATATAAGAATATGCTCCCGTCACGATTTAAAATCTA
Organism: bacterium; assembly: GCA_018402095.1. Classification (GTDB taxonomy): domain Bacteria; phylum Margulisbacteria; class Marinamargulisbacteria; order SXXA01; family SXXA01; genus M30B43. The sequence continues at coordinate 8,022 of JAGYJO010000014.1, read as the reverse complement.
GATCTTATTTTGGAACGGCGATATTTGCTCGGCAACACCGAGCAAATATGGTTATCCCACGATGCGTTGTAGTAGGGTTTCGTAACAGCGGGTGGCTTTTTCGATGATTTCTGCGGACAAGGGTGGTGCTGGTGGCGTTTTGTCCCAGGGTAGTGACTGGAGATAGTCACGGATGATTTGTTTGTCATAGCTTGGGGGCGATATTCCTGGTTTGTACTGTGTGGCTTCCCAGTATCGCGAAGAATCTGGTGTGAGGGCTTCATCGATGAGCATGAGTTCGCCGTCTTTGTGACCAAATTCAAATTTTGTATCTGCGAGGATTAGTCCTTTTTTGTACATACTGTTGTGCGCAAAAATATAGATTTTCAGGCTGATCTCACGCAGGGATTTGGCCAAGTCTTCGCCAATGAGGTCGCAGAGCTGATCGTATGAAATGTTTTCGTCATGGCCTTGGTCATTTTTGATGGCGGGCGTGAAGATGGGGGCTGGCAAACGATCTGATTGTTGGAGGCCTTTGGGCATGTCGATCCCTGCGACTTTGCCGGTTTCTTGGTATTCGGCCCATGCGGATCCTGCGATGTAGCCTCTGACCACACACTCGACAGGAATTGCTTTGGTCTTGTGTACCAGCATGCTGCGACCTTCTAGTCGTTCACGAAAAGGGTGTAACTCTTCTGGGAAATCTTTGACATCGCTGGCGATCAGTTGATTGGGGATGATGTCTGACAGTTGTTCAAACCAGTGGGTGGCAATGCGTGTGAGGATTTGTCCTTTTCTCGGAATGCCTTCATTGAGAATGACATCAAAAGAGGAGACCCGGTCTGTGGTGACAATGAGTAGGTTGTCTCCCACTTCATAGACGGCGCGGACTTTGCCTTCTTTGAATAGGGGTAGGGGCAATGAAATCTGTGTTTGTATCGTCATGATGGCTCCTTGATCCAATTAAGTGGGTTGTTTAGAAATCCTTCTATCAAAATATCTGGGCCCATACGGCGTACCTTGGGATGCGTAAGTTGTTTGGCGTCAGCGATGCGAGAGACACCGTTTCCGCCATATCCGACAAAGCTGTTTTTGCCCCCGAGTAAGAGCGGGGCCATACACCATATTACCTTGTCGACGACTTGGGCATCCAATGCGGATGTGAATACTTGTTCGCCGCCTTCGATGAGAACGCGTGTCCAGTCTTGTTTCGCGCAGAGGTCTATGATGTGGGGCCACGAAAAGGGTGTTTGTGGGCCTTGGATAATGGTCGCTTTTTGTGACAATGTATCTGTGTCGGCTTCTGCGCCTACCAGAATAAGGACTTGGGAGGGGTTGCGTTCTTCGAAAATGCGTGACTGAAGGGGCGTTCTCCCGTGAGCGTCCAGTACCAGTATGGCGGGATGTTTTGCTGTTGGAATATCTCTGACGGTGAGCATGGGATCGTCTGCCAAAATAGTGCCAATACCGACGACAATGACGTCATGGTTGGCGCGGAGTTGATGGACGTATTGGCGTGATTTTGTGCCTGTAATATATTTGCTTTCGCCGTTGGCTAAGGCGATTTTGCCATCCAAGCTGGTGGCTATCTTGGCTGTGATAAAGGGTGTTTTGGCGATCATTTGTTTCATGAATGCTGCGTTGTCGAGGAATGCGTCTGTTTCGAGGAGTCCTGAGCGGACCTGAATGCCTTGTGACATGAGATATTGTGTGGCAGAAGAGGCGCGGACTTTTGGGTTTGGATCGGAGACGGCGTAGATCACCTCGCGAATACCGGCACGGACTATGGCGTCTACGCATGGTGGTGTGCGTCCCCAGTGGGTACATGGTTCGAGATTGACCATGAGCGTTGCGCCTTTTGTTTTGTCACCTGCAGCTGCAATGGCGGCTACTTCGGCATATTGCCCTGCCTGTTCGACGATCAGTACTTTCCCAATGCCCACCACTGTATCATTATGGATGATCGCTGCGGCGGTACATGGGTTTGGCCACGGGTGTGTTCCCGTCTTGGCCAGTCGCAACAGTGTGCGCATCACCCGTTTTTCAAAAGGTGAGAAAAGGGATGTTTGTTTCGTTGTCACTGGAAATTGTTTCTCCCTCTGGGGCAGGCGCGGTGATATCTGTTTCTGCTGCGATTTTATTGTTGTATATGATTCGCAAACGACCGCCGATAGGTAGGTCTTGGACAAGTGTTGTTTCAAAGTTGGGTTCGCAAACCTTGGAAAAGAGCGTTTGTGATTGATCGTCGAAGAGGTGTTGGATGACGATGGTTTGAGAGGCCCAGTTTGGAAGGACGGCTATCTCGATGGCGATACGTCGCAACTCTGGACTGATGGGTGAGGGTAGCAGTGTCATAGATGCGGGGTACCCTTTGCTGATCGTGACGCCCACACTGATATTGGGACTGACAGAGATGTTTGGGGTTGTGTCTTGGTCAATGACATAGCTTCTATCCACGGTTGCGGAGTAGTGTTCCTCTAGCGTTGTGATTTGCAATCCGATTTCAGAAGCCAAAGCCAAAGTTTGTGTCCAAGACCGACCTTGAAAATCAGGCACCTGTAGCTGTTCCGCTCTTTTGGCGATGAATAATAGAATTAAGCGGTTTTCTTTGACCTCTCTGCCCACTGGCGGACGGCTTTCCAGGACATATCCAGGTGGGAAATCAATGCTAAATCTGCTGCCCGCGACTTTGGTTCTTAGTCCTAGTGCTTCTAGTTTTTCTGTGGCTTCTGATACCGAAAGACCTTGAACATCGGGAACGATGTGGATGGGTACGGAGGTCATGTAGACGCTGTAAACCATGTAGAGGAGTACCGATGCGATGATCGTGAATAATGGCAATCCTATGAGAAACCGTTTGCTCACGGATGTGGGGTGTTCTGTGTCTGTGTTTTCCGCTTCATCTGGTTCTGGCGCGGGGGGGGATTGTTCGGGATTGTGTATGATTCGTGCCATGCCAAATGCTTGTTGGCATTCGGATAGGGATGCAAATCTTTGGCTGGGTGCGGTTGCAAGGAGTGTGTTGAGAAATGTTGTCATTAAAGGGGAGCAGTAGTCTATCGGTTGGAAGGGCTCACGTTCAGAAATATGAGATTTAGCGAGTTCGGAGAGTGTTTGGGTGTAGGGTATTGGCCAGCGATGAGACAACAAGATGTAAAGCATCACACCCAGGGAAAACATGTCGCTACGAGAGGATCCCTCTAAGCCATTGATCTGTTCTGTAGAGAGAAAAATACCATTGGTATACTTGGTGATTTTTTTTGCGTGGGTTTCCAAAAGAATGGCGTAAGTGTGGGCATGTGCGAGAAGCGGGCGATCATCGACTATCCAGACGGTCATGAAATTGAGGTGTCCGTGATAGCGTCCATGGGCCTCTAGTGCAGTGAGTCCCTCTAGTATCTGATTGATGGTTTGAAGGTGTGTTTCAGAGGATAGCTGACGTTCTGTGCGAATCACGGTTTCCATCGGTTTGGCGTTGCTGGGGACATCGTAAATGAGAAAGAAATGTTGGCCGTCGAAGTGAAAGTCGAGAAGGCTGGCTATTGCGGGATGTCTGAGATTGGCCAGTTTCTGGCAATTTTTGGTGAGTCTTTCGACGACATCACCGGTGAGCCATTTGGCATGAAATTGTGTGACGAGCAGGCTACGTCCGTCGTCTTGGTGGGTGGCGGCGAAAGTGGTCGAGAATATATCTGACTGCCATTCGGCTTGTGTGATGTAGCTGTTTTTGATGAGTGACATGGGCGGGCAGTATAAACCATCATATACCAGGAGAAAATCTTTTCCTTATGGGCGATGTTGCGAAATACCCCATCTGCACCATTTTTGTTCTGTAGAGACGCGCGGCCGTATGTCTCTAAGACACCATACTGACCGAGAAATGGCAGATCTGTGGCCGCTTGCTATAGCTCGGCCTTCTGTCTGTTTTTCTTCTTTGTTGCATGCATTTTTTTTGCATCGAGGACTTTTTCTTTGGCCCGTTTACTGCGTTTGCGTTTTTGGCGGCGGATTTTTTCTTGTTCCTGCCGTGCAGCGCTTTTCTTCCCGAGGATAATCGTTTCTATTTTATCCATGAGAATGCATCTGGCAAGATAGCGATTCAATAGTTGGTGTCGGGATTGCTGACATTTGACTTCTGTTTCTGTGGGTTTGTGAAAGAGCCGAACACATGTTTCGACTTTATTGACGTTTTGGCCCCCTTTTCCACCGGCGCGGATAAAGGTTTCGACGATGTCGGACTCTAAAACGTTGAGCGTTGTCATACGGGCTTCGAGATAGGCTGCTTTTTTGGGATTTATACCGAAGTCGATCATGGGGTTCTTTCTTGGGGTATTATAATGATGATGAGTGTACACCTACTTGTACGTTGCCGGCGAGCCTGTGAAGAAGACTCGATGTAAGCGTTTCCTAGGAAACGGACCCTATGTTGCCCATGTTTCCTGCAAACTGTTAGGCTTTATCCCAACGTGATCCAAAAGGGGCACACGTTTGAAGTCTAGTTTTTTGAAAAAAATACCAAGCGGGAGGGTTATTAATGGGTGACATGATTCAGGTAGTAGGGGATTTTGTTTGGGGACCTTGGATGCTGATTGCGTTGTTTGGGACGCATATCTTTTTGACATTCAGACTCAAGGGGATACAACGACATGTTATTAAAGGGATTCGGTACACCTTTCAAAAACCAGAAAATCCAGGGGATATTAGTCCTTTTTCATCGTTGATGACGGCGTTGGCTGCGACGGTGGGTACGGGTAATTTGGTTGGGGTTGCTACGGCGATTGCTGCTGGGGGGCCAGGTGCTGTTTTGTGGATGTGGTTGACCGGTGTTTTTGGTATTGCGACCAAATATGCGGAAGCCTTTTTGGCGGTCAAATACAGGGTTCAAACCCCCACTGGTTTTCACGGTGGTCCTATGGTGGTTTTGGAGCGTCGTTTGGGTCAAAAAGGCTTGGCGATTCTCTTTTCCGTCATGACTGTTCTTGCTTCTTTTGGGATAGGGAACATGGTGCAGTCCAACTCTGTTGCGCATATGGCACAGGAGAGCTTTGGCATTATGCCCTGGATGACGGGTGTCTTTTTGGCCGTTGTGACCGGGTTGGTGTTGATCGGTGGCCTGAAATCTATCGCGAAAATTTGTAATACATTGGTACCGACGATGGCGATTGTGTATGTATTGAGTTGTGTGGTGATGTTGGTTCTGGGTTGGGCGACCTTGTGGGACTCCTTCATGTTGATCGTGACATCGGCGTTCACTGGTCATGCGGTTGTGGGCGGCTTCTTGGGTGCGGGGTTGCGTGAGGCCATTCGTTTTGGGGTTGCACGCGGTCTTTTTTCCAATGAATCGGGTATGGGTAGTGCACCGATTGTGGCGGCTGCAGCACGCACCCCATCGCCGTTTCACCAAGCCTTGGTGTCTGCTACGGGTACATTTTGGGATACGGTTGTGATTTGTATGATGACGGGTTTGGTGATCGTGAACTCGGGCTTGTGGACTTCTGGCGCGAGTGGTGCGGCGCTGACTTCTTCGGTGTTTGAAAGTTTTCCTATTGTGGGGTCTAGTGTACTCACTGTGGCTTTGTTGCTGTTTGTGTTTTCGACCATTTTGGGATGGTCTTACTACGGTGAGCAGGCTTTGTCCTATTTGACCAAAGGCCGTGGCGTTATGGCGTATCGTATGATCTATAGCGCGATGGTATTTGTCGGTGCGGTGACGGCACTGGAAACTGTGTGGTCTTTTGCGGATATTGCGAATGCCTTGATGGTGATTCCCAACCTGATTTGTATCTGGATGCTCTCCGGTGAATTGGCCAGAGATACAGAAGAAGCCGTCAAAAATCCCACGTGATAGCTATGCATTTTAATGACTAGCCGCAAAAAAAACATCTTCATCACTGGCGCTTCCTCTGGGCTAGGTGCCGGTCTCGCCGAACGATTTGTCCGTGACGGCCACACGGTCATCGTGACGGCGCGTCGGGAATCGTTGATTTTATCTCTCTCGGAGCGGCTCACGGCGATGGGTCCTGGGCGCTGTGTTTATCGTGTTTGCGACGTTCAATCCGAAGCGTCGGTGTCGGCCGCTGTGGCCTGGGCGTCGTCTACGGTTGGCCCTTTCGATGTGGTGATTGCCAATGCGGGGGTGAGTCAGTCCACCGAAGCTTCGTATGCGGACACGGCTCAGTTTGAGTCGGTACTACGGACAAACCTCTTGGGTGTGATGTATACGTTTCACGCGGCTATTCCTACCATGTGTTTGCGTGGATCTGGGCAGCTCGTGTGTATGAGTAGTTTGGCTGCGTATCGGGGACTGCCGGGTGCAGCAGCTTATTGTGCGAGCAAGGCTGCTGTGAGTGCATTGTCCGAAAGTTTTCGTATGGATTTGAAGCGGTTTGGGGTTTGTGTGACACTGCTGCAGCCTGGTTGGATTCAAACGCCACTAACAGACCGTAATCTGTATGCCATGCCATTTCGGATGGGTACTGATGCTGGTGTGGATGCGCTGTATCGGGCGATTCTTGCGCAAAAGTCGGTGGTAAGTTTCCCTTGGCCATTGGCGATGTCGGTACGTCTGTTGCGACTTTTGCCGGCGTGGCTCTACGATAAAATCCTGGGGAATCGGCGAAACGCAAAATCATAAACTTAGAACTATGAAGGGGGCTTCATAAGGGCGAAAAATGTTTCGCCCCTACGTCCCTGGCTGGGGCTTGGGGGACGCCAGTCCCCCAAGGATTATTTCCCTGCGATGGCTTCGATGTCGACGTCGATGTTGACTTGGTTGCCTACCACGAGGCCGCCGTTGTCCATGATTTTGTTCCAGGTGATGCCATAGTCTTGGCGGTTGATGCTAAATGTTGCATTAAAGTGAATGCGGTCATTTCCCCAAGGATCTTTGATAGGACCTTGTACAATCAATGGTGCTACGACATTTTTCGTGACACCTTTGATGGTGAGCTTTCCTGTGAGCTGGTAGCCATCTTTTTTTGTGCTTTCGATTTTGGTATCGGTTAGTGTGATTTTGGGATACGTTTCTGCATCAAAAAAATCTTTACTCTTCAAGTGGTCGTCTCTTTTTTTGTCTTTTGTATCAATGCTGTTGACCATGAGCGCCCCAGAAATTTGAGAATTTTGAGGTTTGCTGGCATCCCAAAGAATAGTTCCTGTGTAGTCAGAGAAGCTTCCTTTTGTTTTGCTCAAGACCATATGTTGGACTGAAAACTCAACGTTGGAATGGGCTTTGTCAATTTTGTACGATTGTGGTGCTGCAAATAGGGTGGTGACGCTCAAGATGCTGAGGACGGAGACAGTGCTTAATAAATGTTTCATAACAACTCCTAGGTTATAGAACGGATAAAATGATGCAGTTGGGACTGTTTCAAAACGTGCCATGCGGCGTCAGTGCTCGCCAAAAAAGTCCTCATTTACGCTCAGTAAACTCCGGTTTTTTGGGCTCGAAATCCTTGCCTGACACATTTTGAAGCAGTCCCACTTATGCGTTACTTTCTAAAGTGCTCCTTTCCTGGAGACCCAATGTTTTGCAGAGTGCTCCCAATTGTTGTGTTTCCGACGGGGTTAATACATTAAAAAAAGTCGTCATACGTGAGGCATGATCTGGGAAAATATTTTGGATCAACTGTTGGCCCTCCTGGCTCAGGCTGACCAGAATTTCCCGTCTGTTGTCGGGGTTTCTGTCACGACTGATGAGATCTCTTTGTGAGAGTTGGTCCAAAACATAGGTCATATTGCCGCAGGTACGTAGGACTTTTTGGGCCAATAGTGACGCATTCATATCTCCGGAGAAGTGTAAGGCTTCTAGAATCCCAAACTGTGTGATGGTGAGCTGGTGTTGGACTAACCAGTCGGACACATTTTTTTCCAGTGTACCTGCCGCACGTAAGACCTTGATTAGGGTGTCTAAGGTGAGGACTTCTTCGGAGGCGTTGCTTGTGTATTTTGTTCCCATAGAAAACATTTTAATATTGAAATGATAAAATTTCAATATTAAAATGTTTTGGTGGGCGAGTTGTATATTATAGTAATTACTTCCTA